>JAOUIM010000077.1 GCA_029884035.1 Aquincola sp.
GACGCCCGAGGTCACCGCCGCGCTGATGGAGGACTTCGCGAAGAGCGGATTCCTCAATATCGCTGGCGGCTGCTGCGGCACGACGCCCGAACACATCGCTGCGATCGCGCGCAAGGTCTCGGCCTATCGGCCCCGCGGCCGCCTCGATCCCCTGTTCAGCAGCCTGAAGGCCGCCTAGTCGCGGCTCGGCTCAGCGCGCTTTGACGGCGGTCGCCGCACGGCTCGTCGCGACCGCCTTGACGTCTTTGACGATCACCGGCAGCGTCGAGTCGTCCAGCCGCACGATCGGCCCGGCCGGGATCGTCAGCCGCAATTGAATCGGGCCGCCCGAGCGCAGCCCTTCGGCGATCGAGATGTGCGGCGCGGCGATGCGCCGCGCCACGATATGTTCGCGCATGCGCCTCGCGCGCGTCTGCGCCAGTGTTGCCGCGCCGCCGGCATCGTTGGGCGCCGATACGGTCAGGCGCGCGCCGGCCTGCCGGCGCATGATCTCGGCCACGCGCTCGAGCACCGCCGACAACGCGGGCTTGATGTCGGCCTTGCCGGTGTCGAAGGAGTTCGCGAGCGGCACCTCGACCTGCAAGGTCGAACCGCCCTCGGCGGCAATGACCACCGGCGTGCCGCGGAACCAGTCCTCGAGCCAGCGCTGTTCGGTGACGATCGGTGCTGCCTGCGGTGCGGCACCCGCGCCGCCTGGCGCTGGCCTCACGGCACCGAACGGCGATACCGCGGGGGGTTCGACGGGGCCACTCGAGGGCGACCCGGCGGGACCGGTGGCACAGGCGCCGAGCGCGAGTGCGGTGATCGCAACGATCACGCGCGCCGCGGCGCGCAGGGCGGACAGTGGCAAGGACACGGCAGTAGAGCGGAATCGAATCGTTATGGGAGAAGGCGCACACGCATGGGCGCCAGGGTGATATTCGAACCGAAGCCGGGGACCGAAGGGGCGGGCATCGATATGCGAACCGGGTAACGCTTGTGATTGTCGGTGACGCGCGACGGCTCGGGCCGTTGCGTTGCCGATCTAGGGAGAGGGGGAACCCGCTGGTGCCAACTCGGGCGGTGCCGGGTCGGCCGCGCGCAGCCTTTCGATCGCCGCCGGCGTCCAGAAGGGCAGCAGGTCGAGCGCCCTCTCGCGCCGATCGGCGCGCATCGGTCGCATGCCATCGAGCACGCGCCGCACGCGCGCCTGGTCGATCCGACCTGCGGCCTGATCCTCGTGCAGCAGCGCATCGGGTGCGGGCAGCAGGCCGGCGAGCCAGGCCGCTGCGAGCGGCCCGATGGTCGACGCATCCTGGTATCCCAGGTGCACCCGCACTGCCCGCTCGGCGCCGCACACACCGTCGCCCCAGGGCGCGAGCGCCAGGTACAGCTGCAGGATGCGCGCCTTGCCGAGCGTGCGCTCCATCTCGACCGCGTACAGCAGTTCGCGCAGCTTGCGTGCGGCACTGCGCTCGCCGCCGGTGACGGTCAGCTTGGCGAGTTGCTGCGTGATCGTGCTGCCGCCGGCCAGGGCGCTGCCGGGGTGCTGGTTGCGCTGCCAGGCATCGAGCATTGCCGAGAGGTCGTAGCCCGGGTGATCGAAGAAACGCTGGTCCTCCGCTGCGATCACCGCGCGCGGGAGCCAACCCGTCAGCGTGGGGACGCCGGCGTCGGCGCCCACGCGGCAGGCCGCCGGACGCTGCAGGTCAGCCAGGCGCTCGGTGCCCAGACCGTCGACCTCGAAGCCTTCGATCGCCGGCAGCACCTTCCACGCCCCGTCGGGCAGTCGGGCGCTCGCGGTGAGCGTGACGGCGCCTCGCACCACGACATGGCCGCGCTCGGGCATGTCGCGGCCGAGCACATGCACCGCGTCGGCGATCGACGTGTGCGGCATTCGCGCGTCGACAGCCAGCGAACCGTCGCGCTCGAATCCGGCGCGCCAGTGCAGCGCCACCACACGGGGCGAGTCGCCGAGCGTGAGGGTGCCGTGGTAGCGGTCGGCACCGTCGGCGGCCAGCGTGAGCGTGGCCCGGTCGACCCCGAGCGGCTGCGGCCCGAGTGCCGGCAGGCTCGCCTGGCAGGGTGCGCATTGGGCACGCAGGCCGCCTTCGGGCAGCGCCGCGAGCAGCCACTGTCCGTGCGACGTGCGCAGCGTGCGCCCATCGAGCAGCGTGGCGGCCAGCGGATGCGAGGCCAGACGCAGCAGCGTCGCGACGCCGATCTCGTGCTCGATCGGGCGCCCCGCGAGGGACAGGCGCACCGTGTGCGACCACTCGCCCTCGCGCGGTGCCAGCGACCGCAGCGCGACCAGGGCAAGCGCCGTGGCAATGGCCAGCAGGGTGAGCGCAACGACAACGATGAAGCGCAGCAGGCGATGCCACATGGTCACAGTCCTCGCACATGGGTGATGGCCTGCCAGGGCCCGCTGCTCTTGCCCAGCGAGGCCGCCCAGAACCAGGCCGAGGCGTCGGTGAAGTCGCGGCCTTGCGCGTCGACGATGCGCTCGCACACGCGCACGCGCTCGGCGTTGCGCTCGGCTTCGAAGCAGCGCCAGAGGGTCCGGCCATCGCCGTCGTCGCGCACCAGGCGTGTCGAGTGCACGTTCCAGCCGATACCGCGCCAGCAGTCGGCGGCTGGATGCAGCATGCGCGTGGGGCGCTGCACCTCGCGCAGCACGATCTCGCTGCGGTCGGCGAGCGCAAAGCGTGCGATGCGGCCCGGGAACCGAGCCGCAAAGCGCTCCTCGACCGGCGAGCGCGACAAGGGCTGCAGCGGCTGGCCGCGCCATTCGCGCGGCCACTCGACCTGGGGCGCGGGCGGCAGCGGCGCCGCGGCACGCCCATTGCGCGCCAGCGGCAGCATCGCGCACCACAGGCACAGCGCGACGAGGGCGAACGGCCATTGCTCGGCGGCGTGGCGGCGCAGGTGTTCCAGGCGGCGGTTCATGCGGCGGCTCCGGACGTGAATGGACGAGCCTGCGCATGCGGTGCGACGACCCGGATCACCAGGACGGAGACGACGGCAAGCGCCGCGAGCCCGATGGCCTCGTGCGCCCAAGGCGCCAGACCCTGCGGTCGCGCCTCGAGCGCGACGAGCGTGGTGTTGCGCAACACGTTGCCTGCCAGGACGATGGTGCCCACCAACGGCACCCGGCGCAGCAGGACCGCGTCGGGCACGCGCGCGAACGCCGCGACCGCGCAGGCCGCGAAGTAGCCCATCCACGCCAGCTGCACGCCCGAGCACGGGGCGTCGACGATGATGAGCTGGCCGCCTACCGTCATCGCTGCGCCGCTGCGCTCGGCCGCGAATCCCAGCGCCTGCAGCAGCCAGGCGCTGAACTGCGCGGTGAACGCGCGCAGCGGATAGCCGACGTAGAACTGCAGCGACGCGACGAGCGGCAGAGCGAGCATCGCGAGGCCAGCCAGCGCCGCACGTGGCGCGCGATCGGGCAGCCACGCGGCCAGGTGGGCCCACAGCGCGAGTGCGGCCAGCAGCGCTGCCGGCAACGGCGGCGCGGCAAAGAGTGTGGCCGTGGCCGCCGCCGTCAGCGCCGCGGCGGCGACCAGCCACCCGAGGCGGGGCACGGGACGCAGCGCCGGATGCGCCAGCGCGAGCCACACGACCAGCACCGCAAGTGCTGCCAGGCCGAGCGGATCGTCGGAACCATCGGCCAGGCGGCGTGCGGCCCACAGGCCATGCGGCCACAGCGCGGCCGCATGCAGCGCGATCCAGCCCAGAGCCGGCACCAGGACGGGCCGGCAGGCGACAGTCGATGCGAGCGTCATCTCGGGGCTCCTCAACGATGGCGGCGGACGTGCGCGATGCCCGCGCCGACCAGGCCGAGCGTCACGAGCAGCGCGAGCCACGCCGCCGGCTCGGGCGTGCTTGGCACCGCAGCGCCGACCGCGTGGTTGCTCACGCCCTGAGGCAGCGGCAGCGGGTGGTTCACGCTCGCCAGATCCAGCGCCGCCTGCGGCTTGCGCACGATCTGGTCCACCGCGATGAAGCTGGTGTATTGGGTCAGCAGGCTGTGTCGCAGGCCGAGCGCCGTGATCGCGTCGCGCCGCGCATTGCCGCCGATCAGCGCTTCCTCGTCACCGAGCTGCTGGATGCGCCGGCGCGCCCAAAGCAGCCGCAAGGCCTGCGCATCGGGGTCGGGCGTGGTCACCGGCAGCACCTGCTGCCAGTCGCCTTGCGCGGTCTGTCCCTGCAACACGAGCTGGCCGCGCGGCTCGCCGCGCCACTTGCCGAACAGCGCCACGGGTCGCGCGCCGAGCACGTCGGGCAGCGCATCCAGGCGCGCGGGCTCGAGGTCGTAGACGTCCAGCCCCTCGAAGTGCGCGCGCACGCTGGTGAGCACCGGCGCCTCGATCATCCTGCGCAGGCGCTCGGCCTCGCGTGCCGCGAACTCGGGCCGGGTGACGATGAAGGGCTCGCCCTGACCCGCGCGCGCGATGCCTTCGATCAGGTGGCGGTTGACCGACGAGCCGATGCCGAACGCGAACACGTTCGCCCGCCCGAGGTTGCCGCGCACGAGCTGGAACACGCGCTCCTCGACGGTGACGTAGCCGTCGGTGATGACGACCACGGTGCGCGCGAGGTCGGCGGTCTTGGGCAGCGCGGCGATGCGTTCCAGCGCGGGCACGATCTCGGTGCTGCCGCCGGCCTGGATCTTGTCGAGGATCGCCACCGCGCGCTCGGCGTTCGCGTGCGTCGCCGGCACGGACGCGTCGGCCAGCATGCGGTTGCTGCCGGCGAACAGCATCACGTTGAAGCGGTCGCTCGCGCGCAGGCCGCCGATCAGGTGGCGCAGCAGGGTCTTGGCGGTGTCGAGCGGGAAGCCGTGCATCGAGCCCGAGATGTCGACCACGAAGATGTACTCGCGCGGATTGATCTGCACCGTCTCGATCGTGCGCGGCGGCTCGATCAGCGCGAGGAAGTAGCCGTCCTCTCCCGCGCGGCCGGGGTACAGCGTGAGGCCGCCGGCGGTGGCGCCGCCGGCGAGGCGGTATTCGAGGATGAAGTCGCGATTCGCGGGGATCTGGCCATCGTCGGCCGGTGCCAGCGCAACTTCGGCCCCCGGCGAATCCTCGGCCTGCACCTCGATGCGGTGCGAGCTCGACACGACATCGTGCACCGGCAGCGGCGAGGCGAATCTCAGGTGCAGGTCGAAGGCCGTGGTCGAGGGCGTGCCCTCGGGCAGGTGCGCGGTCGCCGGGAAGCTGGAGAGGCCACCTTCGCTCCCGGGTACGTGATAGCGCGGACCAACCACCGTCGGGTATACGAAACGGTAGCGGCCTTCGGCAGGCAGCAGCAGCTCGGTGTAGCGCAGTTCCACCGCGACGTCGTCGCCGGGCAGGATGTTGGCGACGTTCATCTGGAACACGTTGGGGCGGTGCTGGTCGAGCAGTGCGGCGGTCTTGCCTTCCTTCTTGGCCGCGTCGTAGTCGAGACGCGCGCGCTGCTTCTCGCGGATCTGCGCATCGAGCACCCGCTCGCCCAGCCGCACCGTCATCGCATGCACGGCGGCGCCCGTCGAGCCGGGGAAGACATAGGTGGCCTCAATCGGGCGCTGGCCCTCGTTGCGGTAGTGCTGGGTGACGCGCACATCGGCGATCGGCCCGACGATGCGGACCTCGACCTGCGTGCCCTTGAGTGGCAGGCGGTCGATGCCCGGCTCGCTGCTCGCGATGTGGAAGTAGGGCCCCTCTCGGGGTTGCTGCTCGGCCTGGGCCCAGGCGGGCGCCCAGGCGACTATCAGCAGGGCCGCGAACAGCGATCCGGCGATCGCGACGATGACGCGGCCCAGCGGGGCGTGCGGGCGGATGGACTGGTTCCTGTCGAGACCGGGCATGGACACCCTCCTTGCGCGTTGCACCACCATCGGGTGGCCCTGACGCAAGGTTCGCGCGCGACCGTGAAACGGCTAGGAAGGCGGGCGGCAGGTTGTGTGAAGCCGGTGTGAAGTCAAAGCGCCCACGCGGTCGTTCAGCGCAGCGTTGCTACGCCGCGCGGGGTCACGACTGCAACGGGCTGTGCGGCGTCAGCGGACCTGAGGTCGCGACGCCGGCCGTTGCGCGACCTTCACCGTGACGTCCAGCGCCTTGTCGCCGCGCTGCAGCGCGATCGCGGCGTCGCTGCCCGGCGGCAGGGCGGCCACCGCGTTGAGCAGGTCGGCCGTGTTCGCCACTGGCTTGTTGCCGATCTTGACCACCACGTCGCCCGGCTTGATGCCGCCATTGCTTGCCGGCCCGTCCTGCAGCACGCCGGTGATCAGCACGCCGTTCTGGACCGGCAGCCGCAGCGTCTCTGCGATGTCGGCCGTCAGGTCGCGCGGCTCGACACCGATCCAGCCGCGCACCACCTTGCCGTCCTTGATCAGGCTTTCCATCACCTGGCGCGCGGTGGCCGCGGGGATCGCGAAGCCGATGCCCAGGCTGCCGCCGGTGCGCGAGAAGATCGCGGTGTTGATGCCCACCAGGTGCCCTTCGGTGTCGACCAGCGCGCCGCCCGAGTTGCCCGGGTTGATCGCGGCGTCGGTCTGGATGAAGTTCTCGAAGGTGTTGATGCCCAGCCGGTTGCGGCCCAGCGCGCTGACGATGCCCGAGGTGACGGTCTGGCCGACGCCGAAGGGGTTGCCGATCGCAAGCACGACGTCGCCGACCTGCAGCGTCTCGGAATTGCCGAACACCACCGCCGGCAGCTTGGGCATGTCGATCTTGAGCACCGCGACGTCGGACTCGGGGTCGGTGCCCACGACCGTGGCCCGCGCCGACCGGCCGTCGGCGAGCTGGACCTCGATCTCGTCGGCGCCCTCGACGACATGGTGGTTCGTGACCAGATAGCCCTCACGCGAGACGATCACGCCCGAGCCCAGGCCGCGCTGCGGCTCCAGGCCCTGCGGCGCGCCACGTTCGCCGAAGAAGAAGCGAAACCAGGGGTCATCGGCATGCGGGTCCCTGGCCGGTGTCTTGCTGGCCGCGATGCTGACCACGGCTGGCGCGGCGATGCGCGCGGCCCCGGCCAGACTGCCGGAGGCCACCGGCGCTGCCGAGGCCGGACCGTCCGGAACCGCAGCGATCGAGACGACTTGGGGCAACATCTGGCCTGGCGAGCGCGACAGCCATTCGGGCTTGAGCGTGGCCACCACGAACAGAACGGCCAGCGCGACGGTGACAGCCTGCGAGAAGATCAACCAGAGGCGGCGCATGAACGAAAACGGCGAAAGGTGCTGACGGGGAACCAATGACTGCTGCACGCACCGAGATCGAGGCCTACCTTGCCACGCTGCTGGCGCTGGAGCGCTTCAGCGATTATGGGCCGAACGGTCTGCAGGTCGAGGGCCGCGCCGAGGTCAGGCGTCTCGTCTCGGGCGTGACCGCGAGCCTAGCGCTGATCGACGCGGCAATCGCTGCCGGGGCCGATGCGATCGTCGTCCACCATGGCCTGTTCTGGCGCGGACAGGACGGGCGGCTGACCGGATGGCTGGCCGAGCGGGTACGGCGCCTGATGCATGCAGGCATCAGCCTGTTCGCCTACCACCTGCCGCTCGACGCGCATGCCGAGCTGGGCAACAACGCGCAGCTCGGGTTGCGGCTGGGCCTGGCGGCCGACGCGCGCTTCGGGGAACAGGACCTGGGATTCGCGGGCGCGCTCGCGGCGCCGATGGCGTGCGCGGATTTCGCCGAGCGCGTGCAGGCATCGCTCGGCCGCGCGCCGCTCGTCCTGCCGGGCGACGGGCGCGCGTTGTCGCGCATCGGCTGGTGCACCGGTGGCGCCCAGGGTTACTTCGAGGCCGCGATCGCGGCCGGTGTCGACGCCTTCGTCACCGGCGAGGTGTCCGAGCCGCAGGCGCATCTGGCGCGCGAAACCGGCGTCGCGTTCCTCGCCTGCGGGCACCATGCCACCGAGCGCTACGGCGCGCCGGCACTGGCGGCCCATGTGGCCGAGCGCTTCGGGATCGAGCATCGATTCATCGACATCGAGAACCCCGCATGAGCGAACGGCCGCCGATCCTGGTGACGATGGGCGACCCGGCGGGCATCGGACCGGAGATCGTGGCGCGCGCGTTCGCGACGGGCGCTGCCGAAGGCTGCATCGCGGTCGGCGACATCGACGTGCTGCGCCGTGCGATGGCGCTGCTGCCCGAGGCCTGGCCCGTCGCACGGCTGCCGGCACCGAGTGACGCCCCTGACGTGCCGCCACGCTGCCTGCCGGTGTGGCAGCCTTCGGGGCTGGCTGCGGGCCTGGCCGGCCTCGCATGGGGCCGTGTCGACGCGCGTGCCGGCGCGGCCGCGGCAACCTGCATCCAGGCCGCGGTGCAAGCGGTTCAGACGGGCGAGGGTGCCGCGATCGTCACCGCGCCGCTGCACAAGGCGGCGCTGGCCGCCGCCGGCGTGCCGTTTCCGGGCCATACCGAGATGCTGCAGTCGCTCGCCGGTGGCGTGCCGGTGCGCATGATGCTGGCCAACGACGAGTTGCGTGTCGTCCTGGTCACCATCCACCAGTCGCTGCGCCGCGCGATCGATGCGGTCACTTTCGACGCGGTCCTCGAGACGCTGCGCATCGCGCACCGCAGCGGCCAGGGTGCGCGCATCGCGGTCGCCGGGCTCAACCCGCATGCCGGTGAGGACGGCCTGTTCGGTGACGAGGAGCAACGCATCATCGCCCCGGCGGTCGCCGCGGCCCGCGCCGAGGGCATCGATGCGCAGGGCCCGTTCGCGCCCGACACCGTGTTCATGCGCGCCCGACGCGGCGAGTTCGATCTCGTGATCGCGATGACGCACGACCATGGCCTGATTCCGGTGAAATACCTCGGGGTGGAGCAGGGCGTGAACGTCACGCTCGGCCTGCCCTTCGTGCGGACCAGCCCCGACCACGGCACCGCGTTCGACATCGCTGGCCGAGGCGTGGCCGATCCGTCGAGCCTGGTCGCGGCGATCCGCTGGGCCCGGCGGGCGGTTGCGCGTTAACCAGCGCTAGCGCGACAGCGGGACGCCCGACGTGCTGAGGCCGCCGCTGCGCAGCTCGGCGAGCTGCTTGCGCGCGCGCGCCGTGGCGCGTTCGATCAGGTAGGCGTTCTCGAACGCGCGCAGGCGCCCGGTCTCGCAAAGCCGGTAGAGCATGCGCGCGGTCATCGAGATCGCGTGCTGGTGCATCTTGCCGCGCGTGAAGACGAAGAAAGTGCGGCCCGGGCTGATGTGCGACAGCCGCACCTTGTGCCACTGGCCCTCGAAGTGCATGCGGTAGGAGAAACCGATCTGCACATGGTCCGCGAGCGACGCGCCCTTGGTCGGCTCGATCGGCTCCGGCGGCGGCAGTCCATCGATGTTGATGTCCAGCGCGCTGATCTCGGGCTCGGACTCCTCGGCCGACAGGTCGATGTCGACCTGTCCGTTCCAGTCGATCGCGCTCTCCTGCACGAGGCCGATGCGTTGCGCCTCCTCGGGCGTGAAGGGGTCGACCACCACGTCTTCGAGCACCGGGATCGCGCTGATGCCGCGCACTGCGTCTTCCGGCTTGGGCAGCGGCGTGCCCAGGATGGCATCGAGCTGGCGGGCGAGCAGGTTGTAGTCGAGCGTGCTCATCGACTCGCTGACCTTGAGCGAGGCCGCGTGCGCAGGCAGCAACTTGGCAAAGAAATCCTTCTTCGCCGCATCGGGCCAGCCGATCAGCGCGATGCCCTCGTTCAGGTCCTTCATCAGCTGCGGCAATCGCTGCAGGAAGGCCTTGCGGTCCGACGGGGCGCCCTTGGGCTGCACGCTCATCACGAGCTCGCGCCCGGCTGTGCGGAAGCGCTTCACGAGTTCGCTGTCGTGCCCCTTCTGCGAGGCCGCCCTCATCAGCGCCTGGCTCCAGACCTGGGTCAGGAACTGGCGCAGGAACTCGTCCATCGTCACGGGCGAGAACGCGGCTTGCAGCTGCTGCGTGTAGCGCTGCTGCAGCAGCAGCTCGGTCTCCTTGGTGTCGAGCAGCGAGCTGGCCTTGCTGCCGGACTCGACATCGTGCTTGGCCTGCTCGGCCACATAGGCTTCGAGCTTGTCGAGCGTCTGCTCGTAAACCAGCATCTGATCGAAGTCGCCGCCGACGATCTCGTCGACGAGCTGCCGAACCAGGTCGAGGAAGTGCTGGCCCGGGCCTTCGGCGAAGTCCTCGAACGCCACCGCCATCGAGGCGATGCGGTTGACGAGCTTGCGCACCGGGTGCCGGCGTGACGAGAAGAAGGTCGGGTCGCCCAGCGCGGCGCGCAGCACCGGCAGCTGCAGGCGCGCGATGTGGCGCGCCATCTGCGGCGGGATCTTCGGGTCGGCCAGGATCTGGTCGAACAGGCTGGCGACCACGTCGATCACCATGTGATCGAGGGCGCCGGTGGCCGCGCGGCGCAGCTCGTCGCGGTTGGCCAGGATCAGGTTCGGCAGACCGGACAGATTGTTGATCATGCCGGGCGTCGGGATCCCGCCGGCATGCGCGGCGCCAGCCTCGTACTGCGTGTCGGCGGCGATGTTGCCGAGCATCGCCAGCCGCCGGATCAGCGTCATCACCTCGGCATCGACCTGGCCGATGGTCGCGCCATGGCCGTACGGAGTCGCGGCACCACCCAGGCCCAGCCGCGCCGCTGACGCGGCGCTTCCGGCGAGGCGTCCGGCGCCGCTGTCGGCCCCGTCGATGCCGACGGCGCGGCCGAGCGTGTCGTAGCCGGTGTTGGTGTACTGGCCCAGCTCGTTGCCCGGTCCCTGGGTCGTGCGCACCGTGATGTCGGGCGGCCGCACGCCCGCGGTCTTGAGCTCGTGGTTGATCCCCCCGTACAGCGCGGGCATCGAGCTGGCCAGCGTGCGTGCGATGTGGTTGCACAGCGCCTGACGCACCTCTGGCCGCTCGCTGACGGCGTCGCAGGCCCAGACCATCGCCTTGCCGATGATCTCGGGGCGCAGAGGATTGCGCCCCTCGCCCTCGGCCCGGTTCGCGGTGTGCAGCAGGCCCATCATCAAGGTGTCGAGTTCGCGCAGTTCCCACTCGCATTCGTGCTGCAGCGTCATGCCGACGCGCTCGGCGCCGACCTGGATCTCCACCTCGCGGTCGTCGACGAGGGAAAGGCTCTGCCAGTTCGTTCCGAACTTGCTGCTCGGCTTGCTTGCGCCCTCGAGCCTGCGCAGTTCCGCGGTCACGGCCTCGTCGAGCTTCTCGTTGAAGGTCATCGCGAAGGCCGACGTCTTGCGGTTCAGCTCGAACTGCGCCGCCAGCAGATCCTCGCGTTCCTTGGCCTTGCTCGTGGCCAGGGCCGCCACGCCGAGCGAATCGACACAGCGCTGCGAAGCCTCGCGCGCGGCGGCCTTGACTCGCTGGGTGGCGGCCACCAGGGCCGCGGGTCTGAAGGGCGTTGCAGAACTCATGTCGACGATGGGTTCGGCGAGGCGGAGCCTCCTGCACGAGGCGGAAGCCGCACGCGCCGTGCGCGGCTTCAAGTATGAGGCCAAATGGACAGCGCGCGGGGCAGGTGCGCGCCCACGTGCGCGGCGGCCTGCAACCATGCAGGCGCCCGCACCGCGAGGCCCGCGCCTACTTCTTCAGCGCGTCGCGGATTTCGCGCAGCAGCACCACGTCCTCGGCAGGCGCGGCAGGGGGCGCCGGCGGCGCTTC
>JAOUIM010000461.1 GCA_029884035.1 Aquincola sp.
GTTCTCGGTGGCCGTGAGCACACTCTGCGACTCGTCCTCGGCCACCAGCATCGCGATCACGTTCTGGCCGGGCTCCAGCATCATGCCGCGTACGCCGCGCGCCGTGCGCCCCATCGCGCGCACGTCGTCCTCGTCGAATCGCACCGCCTTGCCGCCGTCGGAAAACAGCATCACATCGTGCTTGCCGTCCGTGAGCGCAGCGCCGACGAGTTGATCACCCTCGTCCAGATCGACAGCAATGATGCCGGCCTTGCGCGGATTCGCGAACTCGTCGAGCGCGGTCTTCTTCACCGTGCCGAGCGCGGTGCCCATGAAGATGAAGTGATCGGCCGGGAAGCTCCTGAACTCACCGGTCAGCGGCAGCACGACGGTGATCTTCTCGCCCGCCTGCAGCGGGAACATGTTGACGATCGGCTTGCCTCGTGAGGCGCGCGCGCCCTGTGGCACTTCCCACACCTTGAGCCAGTAGACACGGCCGCGGTCGGAGAAGCACAGCATCCAGTCGTGCGTGTTGGCGATGAATAGCTGGTCGATCCAGTCGTCTTCCTTGGTCTGCGCCGCCTGCTTGCCGCGGCCGCCGCGCCGCTGCGCACGGTACTCGGCCAGAGGCTGGGCCTTGACGTAGCCGGTGTGCGAGAGCGTCACCACCATGTCGGTCGGCGTGATCAGGTCCTCGGTGCCGAGGTCCTGCGCATTGCGCTCGATCTGGCTGCGCCGCGCGGCGAGCTTGCTGCCACCGAATTCCTGCTTCAGCGCGCTGAGTTCGTCGCCGATGATCGTCGTCACGCGTGCCGGCGTGGCGAGGATGTCGAGCAGGTCGGCGATCTCGGCCATCACCTCCTTGTACTCGGCAACGATCTTGTCCTGCTCCAGACCGGTCAGCCGCTGCAGGCGCATGTTCAGGATTTCCTGCGCCTGATCGTCCGACAACCGGTACAGGCCGTCCTCCTGCATGCCGTACTGCGGCAGCAGCCCCTCGGGGCGGTAGGCGGCACGGCCGCCGGGCGTGTCCTGCTCGGCGCGCTGCAGCATCTCGCGTACCAGCGAAGAGTCCCAGCTGCGGGCCATCAGGCTCGCCTTGGCTACCGGCGGCGTCGGGCTCGTCTTGATGATCTCGATGAACTCGTCGATGTTGGCCAGCGCCACGGCCAGGCCCTCGAGCACATGGCCCCTGTCGCGCGCCTTCTTCAACTCGAACACGGTGCGCCGCGTGACCACCTCGCGCCGGTGCTCGAGGAAGATCTCGATCAGCTGCCTGAGGTTGCACAGCTTGGGCTGCCCATCGATCAGCGCCACCATGTTGATGCCGAACGTGTCCTGCAGCTGCGTCTGCTTGTACAGGTTGTTGAGCACGACCTCGGGCACTTCGCCGCGCTTCAGCTCGATGACCACCCGCATCCCGGACTTGTCGCTCTCGTCCTGAATGTGGCTGATGCCTTCGATCTTCTTGTCGTTGACGAGCTCGGCGATCCGCTCGAGCAGCGTCTTCTTGTTCACCTGGTAGGGGATCTCGTCTACGATGATCGCCTGCCGGTTGCCACGATCGATGTCCTCGAAGTGGCAACGCGCGCGCATGATCACCTTGCCACGCCCGGTCCGATACCCCTCGCGCACGCCCTCGATGCCGTAGATGATGCCGGCGGTGGGAAAGTCCGGTGCCGGGATGATCTCCATCAGCTCCTCGATCGTCGCCTGCGGGTGCTTGAGCAGGTGCAGGCACGCATCGACCACTTCGTTGAGGTTGTGCGGCGGGATGTTGGTGGCCATGCCCACCGCAATACCCGCGCTGCCGTTGATCAGCAGGTTGGGCAGCCGGGTAGGCAGCACGAGCGGCTCTCTCTCGCTGCCGTCGTAGTTGGGGCCGAAGTCGACGGTCTCCTTGTCGATGTCGGCCAGCATCTCGTGCGCGATCTTCGCCAGCCGGATCTCCGTGTATCGCATCGCAGCGGCGTTGTCGCCGTCGACTGAGCCAAAATTGCCCTGGCCGTCGACAAGCATGTGGCGCAGCGAGAAGTCCTGTGCCATTCGCACGATCGTGTCGTATACCGCGGTGTCGCCGTGCGGGTGGTACTTGCCGATCACGTCGCCGACGATCCGCGCGCTCTTCTTGTACGGCCGGTTCCAGTCGTTGTTCAGTTCGTGCATCGCGAACAGGACGCGGCGGTGCACGGGCTTCAGGCCGTCGCGCGCATCGGGCAGCGCGCGCCCGACGATCACGCTCATCGCGTAGTCGAGGTAGGACCTGCGCATCTCCTCTTCGAGGCTGATGGGCAGGGTTTCCTTGGCAAAGGAGGTCATGGAGGCGGGGATAGAGCAGGGAGCATCGCGCGACGGGGCGTGGTTTCGATGCGGCGCGGGGCGCGCTTCGGGCGCGAGAGAGCCGAGATTCTATTCGTCACGCGCTGTAGCACTGACGCAACAATGAACCGGCCATGGTCAACTGGGCCGCCCAAATCGCCGTGGCCCCAACAAGCTCTGGCACAATGTTTCAGTCGGTGGTGAGCGCTCGCCGAACCGGGTGTTTGCCAGGTTTTCTCGCTTCCGATTTGGACGTTTCGCAGCCCCTGCGGCATTCCTCGAGAGGAGATTCAATGAAGAAACTGAACAAGGTGGCGATGCTCTTTGCGTCGGCTGCTCTTGCTGCACCCATGGCAGCAAGCGCCGCCGCCCACGGAGGCATGGCCCCGAACGCAATCGACAACTGGCGCAATGGCACCGGCGAGTTGGTCTGGATGAACGGCACCGGCGAATACTGCTGGCGCGATGGCTTCTGGACGCCGGCGACGGCTGCCAAGAACATCGATGGCAAGGGCAAGGACTGTGACGGCGCGCTCAAGCCACCGCCTCCGCCGCCCCCGCCGCCGCCCCCGCCTCCGCCGCCCCCGCCGCCGCCCCCGCCG
>JAOUIM010000078.1 GCA_029884035.1 Aquincola sp.
AGACGTCCGACGCGCTCTTCTCCGCCATCAGGCGGAGCACGCGCTCCATGTTCCCGCCGCCATTGCTGCTCATGCCTAGGTTCTCAGCAGTTCGTTGATGCTGGTCTTGGCGCGGGTCTGCGCGTCGACCTTCTTGACGATCACGGCACAGTACAACGAATACTTGCCATCGGCGCTGGGCAAATTACCGGAAACCACCACCGAGCCGGCCGGTACGCGGCCGTAGTGCACTTCGCCCGTGGCGCGGTCGTAGATCTTGGTGCTCTGGCCGATGTACACCCCCATCGAGATGACCGAGTTCTCCTCGACGATCACGCCCTCGACCACCTCCGAGCGCGCACCGATGAAGCAGTTGTCCTCGATGATCGTCGGGCCCGCCTGCAGCGGCTCGAGCACGCCGCCGATGCCCACGCCGCCCGACAGGTGCACGTTCTTGCCGATCTGCGCGCAAGAGCCCACAGTGGCCCAGGTGTCGACCATCGTGCCCTCGTCGACATAGGCGCCGATGTTGACGTAGCTGGGCATGAGCACCACGTTCTTGGCCAGGTAGCTGCCGCGCCGCGCCACCGCCGGCGGCACGATACGAACACCGCTGGCACGCAACTGCGCCTCGTCGAGGTGCGCGAACTTGGTCGGCACCTTGTCGTAGAAGCCGAGGTCGCCGGCGCGGATGATCTTGTTCTCGTTCAGGCGGAACGACAGCAGCACCGCCTTCTTGACCCACTGGTTGACCGTCCACTGGCCCACGCCCTGGCGCTCGGCGACGCGGACGCGGCCCTTGTTGAGATCGGCGATCACCTGCTCGACCGCGGCACGCAGCTCAGGGGCGTTGGTCGGGTCGAGTTTGACGCGGTTGTCCCACGCGAGGTCGATGGTGGCTTGGAGTTCGTGGGTCATGGGTGGAGGGTCTCGGTGTAGGCGACGATGCGCTCGGCCGCTTCGACGCATTCGTCGACACCGGCCACCAGCGCCATGCGGATGCGGCCGGTGCCCGGGTTGGTGCCATGCGCTTTGCGCGCGAGCAGGCTGCCTGGCAGGACCGCGACATTGTATTGAGCGAGCAGTCCGCGGGCGAAGCCCAGGTCGTCGCCCGCGGCGCCGGAGTCGCTTCGGCTCGGCACGCCGGCCCAGAGGTAGAAACCGGCGTCGGGCAGTGCCACGTCGAGTACGCGCGAGAGCATCGGCGTCACGCGCTCGAACTTGGCGCGGTACAGCGCACGGTTGACCTCGACATGCGCCTCGTCGCTCCAGGCGGCGATGCTGGCGGCCTGCACCACCGGGCCCATCGCGCTGCCGTGGTAGGTGCGGTAGAGCAGGAAACTCTTGAGGATGGCCGCGTCGCCGGCGACGAAGCCCGAGCGCATGCCAGGCACGTTGCTGCGCTTGGACAGGCTGGTGAAGACGACCAGGCGCTCGAAGCGATCGCGGCCGAGCGCCCGGGCGGCCTGCAGCCCACCCAGCGGCGGCGAGTCGCCGAACCAGATTTCCGAATAGCACTCGTCGCTCGCGATCACGAAGCCGTGACGGTCCGACAGTTCGAACAGGGCACGCCACTCCGCGAGCGGCATCACGGCGCCGGTCGGGTTGCCCGGCGAGCAGAGGTAAAGCAATTGCGTGCGCGCCCAGGTGTCCATATCGATCTGCGACCAGTCGAGCGCGAAATTGCGCGCCGGGTCGCTGTTGGCGAACGCGGTGCCTGCACCGGCCAGCAGGGCCGCGCCCTCGTAGATCTGGTAGAAGGGATTGGGGCAGACCACGGTGGCGCCGGCCTTGGAGGCGTCGATCACCGTCTGCGCCAGCGCGAACAGCGCCTCGCGCGAGCCGTTGACTGGCAGGATCTGGGTCGCCGCGTCGAGCGCAACGCCATAGCGCCGCAGCACCCAGGCTGCGATTGCCTCGCGCAGCTTCGGCTCGCCGGCGGTTGCGGGGTAGACCGACAGGCCCGCGAGCGAGGCGCGGATCGCGTCCTCGATCAGCGCCGGCGTCGCATGCTTGGGCTCGCCGATGCCCAGCGAGATCGGTCGGTGCGATGGCGACGGCACGATATCGGCGGTGAGCTTGCGCAGGCGCTCGAAGGGATAGGGGTTGAGGCGCCCGAGCATGGGATTCATGCGTTCGATTATCGGCGGCGTCGCTTGACCGACATGCACCCGATCACGATAGTCCTCGCATGCACCTGCGTGACTTGCGATTCGCCCTGGCCTGGACCCTGCCGCTGGCGGTGGGCGTGGCCGCGTGGCGGTCGCCCTGGGCTGCGTGGGGGGTCGTGTTCGCTTTCCAGGGGGGTCTTGCACTGGTCGAGGCGATCGCGCCGCACTGGACATCGCCGCCAGCGGAAAGTGCATCGCGATCCTGGTTCGGCTGGTGCCTGCGTTTGCACGTCTTGTGGCAGGGTGCGCTGCTTGCCCTTGGCGTGGCGATCGCGGCTCGCTGGACGGGCGAGGGCGGCAGCCCGTGGGCGATCGTCGCGCTGGGCATCGGCATCGGCGGCGTGACCGGCAGCCAGGGCATCACGTTCGCACACGAACTGGGCCACTCGCGGTCGCGCGTGGACCGCACTCTGGGTTGGGTGCTCATGTCCAGCGTGCTGTACGCCCACTTCATGGTCGAGCATTACCGCGGCCACCATGCGCGTGCCGCCACGCCCGACGACCCGGCGAGCGCGCGCCGCGGCGAGAGCCTCTGGCGATTCCTGCCACGCACGCTGGCTGGCAGCTTCGCGAGCGCGTGGCGGCTCGAGGCGCAGCAGCGCGCGCTGCTGCGCCGCGGCTGGCTGCGCAGTCCGCTGGCCTGGGCCACGATGGCACAACTGGTGGGACTGGCCGCACTGGCCATCACCTTCGGCGCCGGTGCGCTGCTGTTCTGGCTGGTGCAGGCTGCCTACGCGGCGTTCCTGCTCGAGGCGATCAACTACATCGAGCATTACGGCCTTGAGCGGGGCGCAGGCGCGGATGGGCGGCCCGAGCCGTTCGCGACGCAGCACGCATGGAACGCCGACCACGCGCTGACCAACTGCTTCATCGCCAACCTGCCGCGCCACAGCGACCACCACATGCATGCCTGGAAACCGTACGCGATGCTCGAGGCGCTGCCGGGGCCTCAGCTGCCCGCCGGGTATGCGGGTTGCCTGTTCCTTGCCTCGGTGCCGCGGCTGTGGTTCCGCGCGATGGAGCCTCGGCTGGCCGCGCTCTGACAGTGCGTTACAGCGCACCCCGGCAGTCTGCCGTGCCGCAGCGGCAGGCCAGGCGACCCTGATGATGGGTCTGCCCGTAGTCCACGGTGAGCTCCTCGCCGGCGGTGATGTCGCGCAAGGCGTAGAACTCGACGCGGCCATAGTCGATGCACAGCCGCGCATTGGGCCGGCAGCTGTGGTTGGTGAAGCGCATCGGGTCGGCGGACTTCGAGAAGTCGATCGCGCGCTTGGACGACAACTCGACGATCATGATCCGCTCGTGCCGGGTGGCGCGAACGCGCGCTTCATCAACCGACACCGACTCGCCGCGGATCTCGCCGATCTTCCTCTGCGAGCCGATCGGCTCGGCCGCGAACACGCCGTGGCCGTCGATCGCGCTGGGCTTCACGACGACGTCGAACTTCTGGTACGCGCGCCGCTCAATGCGGGGCTTCTGATCCATGAAGGTAGACCTCGACCGGCGTGCCGAGCAGATCGGCCCGGCCTTCGCGCCGCGCGCCCAAGGCCAGTGCGACCTTGACCGAGCGCTCATTGCCCGGCCGGATGAAGCTGACCAGGCGCTGCGGCGGCAGCGTGCGCCGCGCGAAGTCGAGCACGGCTCGCGCCGCCTCGCGCGCGTGTCCCTGGCCCCAGGCGCTGCGAGCCAGGACCCAGCCCACCTCCAGGGCAGGCCAGTACGGCGGGTGGTGCAGTCCCGCACGTCCGATGAAGGCGCCGTCGCTCTGGCGCTCGATCGCCCACATGCCGAAGCCGCGCAGCGACCAGTGGCCGTTGAAGCCGGCCATCGTGCGCCAGCTGCCGTTGCGGTCGACCGTCTCACCGCTGCCGATGTAGCGCATCACCTCGGCATCGGCGCTCATCGCGGCAAAGGCATCGAGGTCGTCTTCGCGGAAGGCGCGCAGCCGCAAGCGTTCGGTCTCGACGGTCGGGATCTCGAACGCGGTCATTCGGCCTTCGGCAGGTCCACCCGGGGCGCCGGCTTCCAGCCCCGGGCACGGTGCTCGGCGGTGACGTACGTGCGGATGCCGCCACGCACGAACCAGTCGGCATGGATGCGCGCGAAGCGTGGTTTCATCGCGGCGACGAGGTCCGACAGGATCGCATTGGTCACCTTCTCGTGGAACGCGCCTTCGTTGCGGTAGCTCCAGAAGTACTGCTTCAGGCTCTTGGTCTCGACGCAAAGCTTGTCTGCGATGTACTCGATCGTGAAATGCGCGAAATCGGGCTGGCCGGTGAGCGGGCACAGGCAGGTGAACTCGGGTACCTCGAAGCGGACGACGTAGTCGCGCTCGGGTGCGGGGTTCGCAAACACGTCGAGGCGGCGGCTCGGTGCGCTGGGCGGTCGCGCCGGCTTGCGGCGTTCGGAGACTGTGAGTTTGGCCATGGCATCGGTGGCGTGAACCCGCACACCAACCAGCGGACGGCGGGGCCGCGATGCTAGCAGCGCGGCGGCTGCGGGCCGCTTAGCGCGCGAAGCGTGCCGGCAGCCAGCCGATCGCCTGCGCCAGCCAGTTCCGCGCACCGCCGTTCGCGCGGGCAGGCACCTGGCGGGGCGCGAGTGCGGCTGCGAGTTCGTGCAACTGCGGCGCAGGCGGCCGGCGTGCGGGTGTCACGCGCACCGGCGGTGGGCCATCCACCCACATGTCGGCCGCATCGCGCGGCGGCGTTGCCGCGATCTCGGGTTCGGCGGCCGGGGCGGCCAGCGCACCTGCCTGCGACGCGGTCCCGAGTTCCTTGCATGCCCATAACTCGTCGAGCCAGTCGAGGATCGCCGCCCACTGGTCGCGGTCGGCACGCGTGCGATCGGCAGGCAGGTCGAAGATGGTCAGGCCGCGCTCGACGCACCGAACGTAGATCTGCGTGTCGCGCAGCACACCGAGGAAGGGCAGTCCGATGCTGCGCGCCCAGGCCAGCAGCGTCTCATGGGCCCTGGTTCGCGCATCGATGCGCATGCCCACGGAAGCAACGCGGCAGCGACCGCTGGCCACGCGCGGATGGCTCTGAAGCTCGGCCCAGCACTGGGCGGCGGCGTCGCGGTCGAACGCCGAATCGCACACCGGCATCACGATGGCGTCGGCGCACATGACCGTGCGTGCCAGTTCGTGGCCGTGCAGGCCCCCGGGCGTGTCGAGCACGACGTGCGTGACGCCGGGCGGCGGGCGCAGCACGCGGTTCGGGTCGACGACCCAGCTGGTGATCGGCGCGAGACGCGCTACCGGCTCCATCGCCCTGCGGCGCAGCCACACGAGGGTCGATTTCTGGCGGTCCACGTCACCGAGCATCACGGACAGGCCTCGACGAGCGCCATGTCCGGCAAGGTGGGTGGCCAGCGTGCTCTTGCCGCTGCCGCCCTTGGGGTTGACGACGGCGATGACGGGCATCGTGGGGGCGCAACGCGGGTGGAGCTCCGATTGTGGGCGGCTACTCACCGGGAGTCAGTGGTGGATTGCACGGGTTGTTGTGTGAGTGCGCCACTGTGGTGTCAAGCCGTTTCCCAGGTCGTGGGCCCGGGCGGGGCGGGACCGGGGGCGCTGCTATCATCCCAGTCCGATGCGAGCGCCCAGCGGCGGCGCATTTCTCCTTACGAATCAAGCACTTGGCGACGGCCACCGGCCCGACGCCGGCTCCCGCGATGCGCCTCACCTCGATCAAGCTCTCCGGCTTCAAGTCCTTCGCCGAACCCACGACGTTCCAGTTGCCCGGACAGCTCGTCGGTGTCGTCGGCCCCAACGGGTGCGGAAAATCCAACATCATCGATGCGGTGCGATGGGTGCTCGGCGAGAGCAAGGCCAGCGAGCTGCGCGGCGAGTCGATGCAGGACGTGATCTTCAACGGCAGCGGCCAGCGCAAACCCGCGAGCCGTGCCAGCGTCGAGCTCGTCTTCGACAATAGCGCCGCGCGCGCCGGTGGCCAGTGGAACCAGTTCGGCGAGATCGCGGTCAAGCGCGTGCTCACGCGCGACGGCACCTCGAGCTATCACATCAACAACCAGCCGGTGCGGCGGCGCGACGTGCAGGATGTGTTCCTCGGCACCGGCCTGGGCCCGCGCGCCTACGCGATCATCGGCCAGGGCACAATCAGCCGCATCATCGAGAGCAAGCCCGAGGAGTTGCGCCTGTTCCTCGAGGAGGCAGCGGGCGTTTCCAAGTACAAGGAGCGCCGGCGCGAGACCGAGAGCCGCTTGAAGGACACTCGCGAGAACCTCACGCGTGTCGAGGACATCCTGCGCGAGCTGACCGCCAACCTCGACAAGCTCGAGCAACAGGCCGAAGTCGCGACGCATTACCGCGCTTTGCAGGATGAAGGCACGCTCAAGCAGCACCAGCTGTGGTTCCTCAAGCACCGCGACGCGGCCAAGGAAGAGGAGCGTGTGCGCAAGGCCGTGGCCGATGCACAGGTCGCGCTCGAGGACAAGATCGCGCAACTGCGCCATGTGGAGTCCGAGCTCGACACCGTGCGTCAGGCGCACTACCAGGCGGGTGACGGATTGCATGCGGCCCAGGGGCAGCTCGCCGAAGCAGCCCTCGAGGCGAGCCGGCTCGAGGAGCGCATCCGTTACGTGCAGGACAGCCGACAGCGCGTCGAGCAGCGCATCGCCGAGCTGGCGGCGCAGGACGGCGTGTGGCATCAGCGCAGCGGCGAGTCGAGCTCGGAAATCGACTCAATCGTCGACCAAATCGCCGCGGCCGACGACGAGGCCGCCACGCTGGCGGCGCAGGCCGAGGCGCATGCCGGCGGGACGCCCGCGCTCGAGGACGCGCTGCGGGCGGCCCAGGCGCACAGCAGCGAGCAGCGCACCAAGGTGGCCGACGTCCAGCAGCAGATCCAACTGCTCGCGGCCGACACGCGCAATATCGACGAGCAGACGCGTGCCCTCAGATCCCGCCGTGAACGCCTGGCCGGCGAGCGGCAGGGCCTGGCGGGGCCCGATCTCGCGCGACTCGACGAGTTGAAGCGCAAGGCCGCCGCGTCGGACCAGTCGCAGTCCGAGGCCGAGGCGCGGCTCGCGACACTGACCGACGAAGTGCCGTCGCTCGACGCGCAGCGTCGCGGCCTGCAGGAGGCCGCGAACCGCGAGTCGGCGAAGCGCTCGGAGCTGTCAGCGCGCCTCGAGGCGCTGCGTGCGCTGCAGGCCAAGGTGCAGACCGAGGGCAAGCTCAAGCCCTGGCTGGCGCAACACGGCCTGGACGGCATGCAGGGTCTGTGGACTCACTTGCACATCGAGGCCGGCTGGGAAAGCGCGCTCGAGGCGGTATTGCGCGAACGCCTGTCGGCGCTGGAGGTCGGCCGCATAGAGACGGTGCGTGCATTTGCCGCCGATACGCCGCCGGCCAAGTTGGCTTTCTACATGCGCCCGGCCGCGGCAATCGCGAACACGCACCAGACCTTGCCCCGGCTGTCGGACATGTTGCGCCTCGGCGATGCCAGTCTGAAGGCGCTGCTCAACGACTGGCTCGAAGGCGTGTACACGGCGGTGAGCTTCGATGACGCGCTGGCCCACCGCGCCAAGCTCACGCATGGCGAGATGATCATGACCCGCGAGGGCCACGCGGTGTCGCCGCATGCGGTGAGCTTCTACGCGCCCGATGACGAGCGCGCGGGCCTGCTGGCGCGGGCGCAGGAAATCGAGAACCTCGAGCGCCAGCAGCGCGCGCAGGCGCTGATCGCCGACGAGGCGCGCGGCGCGCTCGTCCGGTGCGAGGCAGCCTACACCGAGGCGTCGCTGAAGCTGGCCAGCGTGCGTCGCGAAGCCGCAGAGGCGCAGACGCGCGCGCACCAGCATCAGGTCGAGTTGCTGCGCCTGACGCAGCAGGCCGAGGCGGCTGTCGCGCGCGGCACGCAGCTCGATGTCGAGCTGGCCGAGATCGACGCCCAGCTCCAGGTGCTGGGCCAGCGCCACGCCTCGGGGCAGTCGCGCTTCGAGGAGCTCGACATGCAGCTCGCAACGACGCAAGAGCGCCATGCCGAATTCGAAGAGGCTGTGATCGCGGCAGAGCGCCGCGTGGCCGACGCGCGAGAGCAAGGGCGCGCACTCGAGCGTCGCGCCCAGGAGGCCCAGTTCCACGGTCGCACGCTGGCCGCGCGGCGCGCCGAACTGCAACGCTCGATCGAGACGGCGATGCAACAGGTGGCCGCCAACGAGCAGGCCGCGACGCAGTTGCGTGCCGAGCTGGCCAGCCTCGACGACGCAACGGCGCAGGCTGGCCTGCAGACCGCGCTGGCCGTCAAGCTCGACCGCGAGGCGGCACTGGCTGCACAGCGCAGCCAGTACGACGACCTGTCGGCCAAGCTGCGCGGCTTTGACGAGCAGCGAATGGGCCTGGAGCGCGCGCTCGATCCGCTGCGCGAGAAGATCACCAAGCTGCAACTCGAGGAGCAGGCGGCCTCGCTCGGCGGCGCGCAGTACATGGAGCAGCTCGCGGCGGCATCGGCGGACCTGGTCGCACTGGCGCAGGGCATCGAGGCCGGTGGCGTGAAGTTGCAGGGCCTGCAGGGCGAGATCGACCGCATCCACCGCGACGTCGAGGCGTTGGGGGCGGTGAACCTCGCCGCGCTCGAGGAGCTGAGCACCTCGCGCGAACGCAAGAGCTTCCTCGACGCGCAGAGCGCCGACCTGCGAGAGGCGATGTCCACGCTCGAGGGCGCGATCCGCACGATCGACATCGAGACGCGCGAGCTGCTGGCGCAGACCTTCAATCAGGTCAACGAGCATTTCGGCCGCATGTTCCCGACCCTGTTCGGCGGCGGCACGGCCAAGCTGGTGATGACCGGCGACGAAATCCTCGACGCGGGTGTGCAGGTGATGGCGCAGCCGCCGGGCAAGCGCAACTCGACGATCCATCTGCTGTCGGGTGGCGAGAAGGCGTTGACCGCGATCGCGCTCGTGTTCGCGATCTTCCAGCTCAACCCGGCGCCGTTCTGCCTGCTCGACGAGGTCGACGCGCCGCTGGACGACGCCAATACCGAGCGCTATTGCAGGCTCGTCACGCAGATGAGCGAGGCCACGCAGTTCCTGTTCATCAGCCACAACAAGATCGCGATGGAAATGGCGCAGCAGCTGATCGGCGTGACGATGCAGGAGCAGGGTGTCTCGCGCATCGTCGCGGTGGACATGGAAGCGGCCGTGACCATGGCGCAGGCGGCCTGAGCATGTCGCTGACGGTCGCGCTCGTCATCGCCGCGCTGGCGGTGCTCGTCGCGATCGCCGCTCATGGCTGGTGGAGCGCCCGTCGCGCCACGCCGCGTCAGCCGACGGGGCTGGTCCTGCCCGAGCCGATGCAGCGTGTGGAGCCGACCCTCGGCCCGTTGCCGACGATCAACGCGGCGGGCACTGCTGTCGCGCCGGTTCCCGCGCGCCGCGGTGCACGCATCGACGCGCTGATCGACGCCATTGCGATGCTGGCCGTTGAGGCGCCGGTGACTGGCGAGACTGTGCTGGCGCACCTGCCGCCTTCGCGCCGGGCTGGTGGCAAGCCGATGCTGGTCGAGGGTCTCAACGCCGAATCCGGCGAGTGGGAGCCGCCGGCAGCCGGCGCTCGCTACGGTGAACTGCAGGCGGCGGTCCAGCTGGCCAACCGCAGCGGCGCATTGAACGAGATCGAGTACTCGGAGTTCGTGCAAAAGACGCAGGCCCTCGCCGATGCGATCGGCGCGGTGCCGGATTTCCCGGACATGCTGGACGTGGTGGTGCGTGCACGCGAGCTCGACGCGTTCGCCAGCCCGCACGACGCCAACCTCACGGTGCACCTGCAGGCCAACTCGGTCGCCTGGAGTGTGGGCTACCTGCGCCAGTGTGCCGAGCGCCAGGGCTTCGTGCCTGGCGCGCTGCCGGGGCGGCTCGTGCTGCCTGCCCAGGAGGAAGGTGCGCCGCCCGTGCTCACGCTGACGTTCGATGCGCAAGCGGCACTGTCCGACGATGCCCAACTCGCACCGGTGCGGCGGCTCACAATATCGCTCGACGTGGCGCAGACGCCGGAAGCGGCCGAGCCGTTCGCAGCCTGGCAGCAGGCGATCCGCGCGCTGGCAGACGACATGGATGCGAGCGTGGTCGACGACGAAGGCCGTCCGATCACGCTGATGCACTACACGACGATTGCCGACGAGCTCAAGTTGCTGTACAGCGCGCTCGAGTCGCGCGACATGGCGGCGGGCTCGGCAGCTGCGCGTCGCCTGTTCCAGTGAGCGCGCGCCGGGCAGGCGCCGGCGACGTCGACGCGCTGGCTGCCTTGTACCGAGAGGTGGTGTGCACACTCGGCCCGCAGGTCTACACGACCGAACAGGTGCGCGCCTGGGCGCGCTCGACCGAGGACCGGGAGCGCTTCGCGCGCTACATCCTCGACGCCGAGACCTGGGTCGAGGAGGGCGACGACGGGGTGCCGCGGGGCTTCTGCGGGATCGCGGTGCACGATGGCGTGGGCGAAGTTCACTCACTGTACGTGCGTGCCGCTCTGACGCGACAGGGCCTTGGCAGCGCGCTGCTGGCCCACGCGCTGGAACATGCGCGCGCAGCGGGCGCGGCTCGTTTCGAAGCCTGGGCGACGCCGTTCTCGATGCCGGTATTCGAGGGCGCCGGTTTCGTGCTCGTGCACGCGGTGACTGAGCCCTACCAGGGCGTGATTTTCGAGCGCTACCGCATGGCCACGCGATGAACGGCCGACAGACCACGAGCATCGATCCCAAGACCGTGGTCGATGCGGGCGGCGCCGATCCGCGTTGCCTCGCGGTGCACGTGCACCGCGGTGGCTGGTTGTCGCCGTGGCGGGCGACGCGCCGGGAGCCGAATAGCCGGCGCTGACTGTCTACACTGGCGCGATGCCCGCATCGTCGCCCGCGAGCCGTGCCGCAGAGCTGCGTCAGCAGCTCAACCACCACGCGCACCGCTATTACGTGCTCGACGCGCCGGAGATCCCCGACGCCGAGTACGACCGCCTGTTCCAGGAGCTGCAGGCGATCGAGGCAGTCCATCCCGAACTGCTGGCGCCCGACTCGCCGACGCAGCGCGTGATCGGCCGCGTGCTCGACGGATTCGAGCCGGTGCGGCATGCCGTGCCGATGCTGTCGATCCGCACCGAGACCGACACGACCGCGGGTGGTGCGGTGGCATTCGATGCGCGCGTGCGGCGCGAGCTGGGCCTCGCGGAAGACGCGGCGCCTGTCGAATACGCCTGCGAGCTCAAGTTCGACGGCCTGGCGATCAGCCTGCGCTACGAGCACGGCGTGCTGGTGCAGGCCGCGACGCGCGGAGATGGCGAGACCGGCGAGGACGTGACGCAGAACATCCGCACCATCGGCCAGATCCCGCTGCGCCTGATCGGTGCCGAGCCGCCGGTGCTCGAAGTGCGCGGCGAGGTCTACATGCGGCGCGACGCA
>JAOUIM010000462.1 GCA_029884035.1 Aquincola sp.
AGGCCGGAGGCGATGCCGGCGAAGATGATGATCGAGATGCCGTTGCCCAGGCCGCGCTCGGTGATCTGCTCGCCGAGCCACATCAGGAACATGGTGCCCGAGACCAGGCTGACCACCGCGGTGAAGCGAAAGCCGATGCCCGGGTTGATGACGAGGCCGGCCGAGCCCTCGAGCGCGATCGCGATGCCCAGCGACTGGAAGATCGCGAGCATCAAGGTGCCGTAGCGCGTGTACTGCGTGATCTTGCGCCGCCCGCTCTCGCCTTCCTTCTTGATGGCCTCGAGCGAGGGCACGACGTAGGTCATCAACTGCATGATGATCGACGCCGAGATGTAGGGCATGATGCCCAGCGCCAGCACCGAGAAGCGCGACAGCGCGCCGCCGCTGAACATGTTGAACAGGTTCAGGATGCCGCCGCCCTGGCTCTTGAACAGCTCGGCCATCTGGTTCGGATCGATCCCCGGCACGGGGATGTGCGTGCCGATGCGGTAGACCACGAGCGCGAGCAGCAGGAAGACGAGCCTGCGTCGCAGGTCGCCGAACTTGCCGCTCTTCGCGAGGGTGGTGGCGTTGGTGGCCAACGGAGTCCCTACTCGGCAACGCTGCCGCCGGCAGCTTCGATCGCGGCCTTGGCACCGGCGGTCGCGCCGACGCCCTTGAGCGAGACCTTGACGCTCAGTTCACCGGTCTTGACGACCTTGACCGTCCTGACGAGGTCGCCCACGAGGCCGGCCTGCTTGAGCACGAGCAGGTCGACTTCGGCCAGCGCGAGGCGCTGCAGGTCGGACAGGGTGATCTCGCCCGCGTACTTCAGCGCGTGCGACTTGAAGCCGCGCTTGGGCAGGCGCCGCTGCATCGGCATCTGGCCGCCTTCGAAACCCACCTTGTGGAAGCCGCCGGCGCGGCTCTTCTGGCCCTTGTGGCCGCGGCCCGCCGTCTTGCCCAGGCCCGAGCCGATGCCTCGGCCGACGCGGCGGCGTGCCTTCTTGCTGCCGTCGGCGGGCTTGATGTTGTTGAGTTGCATCACAGCACCAGTACCAGGTACGAAACCTTGTTGATCATTCCGCGCACCGCCGGCGTGTCTTCGAGCACGCGCGTGCCGTTGACCTTGCGCAGGCCCAGCCCGCGGACCGTGTCGCGGTGCGACTGCATCGTGCCGGCCACGCTCTTGACGAGCTTGACGGTCAGCGTTTTCTTGTCAGCCATGTTGTTGCTCCGTCGCGCGCTCAGGCGAAGATCTCTTCGACCGTCTTGCCGCGCTTGGCGGCCACCTCGGCCGGCGTGTTGCAGCGCTTCAATGCGTCGAGCGTCGCGCGCACCATGTTGTACGGGTTGCTCGAACCCAGGCTCTTGGCCACGATGTCCTTGACGCCCATCACTTCGAAGACTGCGCGCATCGGGCCGCCGGCGATGATGCCGTCACCCGGCTTGGCCGGCGCCATCAGAACCCTGGCCGAGCCGTGCTCGCCTTCGACCTTGTGATGGATCGTGCCGTCCTTCAGCGCGACCTTGACCATGTTGCGGCGCGCGGCTTCCATCGCCTTCTGCACCGCCACCGGCACTTCGCGGGCCTTGCCCTTGCCCATGCCGATGCGGCCATCGCCGTCGCCGACCACGGTGAGCGCGGCGAAACCGAGGATGCGGCCGCCCTTGACCACCTTGGTGACGCGGTTGACCGCGATCATCTTTTCCTTCAGGCCGTCGTCGCGGCCCTCGTCCTGCACGCGCGGTTGAAACTTAGCCATGGCTGTGGTGATCCTTTCGCGTGATCAGAACTTCAGGCCGGCTTCGCGCGCGGCCTCGGCCAGCGCCTTGACGCGACCGTGAAATGCGTAGCCTGCGCGGTCGAATGCCACGCTATCGATGCCGGCGGCCCTGGCCTTCTCGGCGATGCGCTTGCCGACGATCGTGGCGGCCGAGGCGTTGCCGCCCTTGCCCGCCGCCCAGAGCGCTTCGCGCACTTCCTTCTCGGCGGTGGACGCCGATGCCAGCACCTTTTCGCCGTCGTCGGAGATGACGCTGGCGTAGATGTGCAGGTTGCTGCGGTACACCGTCAGGCGCGCGACGCGCTGCGTGGCGATGCGCAATCGGGTCTGGCGCGCGCGGCGCAGGCGCTGATCGTTCTTGGTCAGTGACATGTCCGCGGCTCCTTACTTCTTCTTGGTCTCTTTGAGGACCACGCGCTCGCCGACATAGCGGATGCCCTTGCCCTTGTACGGCTCGGGCGGCCGGATGGCGCGCACTTCCGCGGCCACCTGACCGACCACCTGACGGTCGGCGCCGCGGATGTTGATTTCGGTCTGGGTCGGGCATTCGACCTTCACGCCGGCGGGCATGTCCTTGACCACCGGGTGCGAGTAGCCGACCTGCAGGTTGAGCTTGGTGCCCTGGGCCTGGGCGCGGAAGCCCACCCCCATCAGCGAGAGCTTCTTCTCGAACCCCTTGGTGACGCCGGTGACCATGTTGGCCACCAGCGCACGCATCGTGCCGCTCATGGCGTCGGCCTCGGCGCTGTCGTTGGTGGCGACGAAGCTGACCTGGCCCGATTCGTTCTTCACGGTCACCAGCGGGCTCACGGCGCGCTTCAACGTGCCCTGTGCGCCCTTGACGCTGATCTCGTTGGCCGAGACCGCCACCTCCACGCCCTTCGGCACGGAGATCGGCATTTTTCCTACGCGCGACATCGCTTCATCTCCCCCTTAGGCCACGTAGCACAGCACCTCGCCGCCGATGCCGGCAGCGCGCGCCTTGCGGTCGGTCATCACACCCTTGGGCGTGGTGACGATCGCCACGCCCAGGCCGTTCATGACCTGCGGAATGTCGTGGCGGCCACGGTAGATGCGCAGGCCGGGACGGCTCACGCGCTCGATGCGCTCGATCACCGGGCGGCCGGCGTAG
>JAOUIM010000464.1 GCA_029884035.1 Aquincola sp.
AGATATTCCTCACGTGAAGCGTACCGACGATGCAGGCGGTTCGGGGCAGTGTCATTTCTCGGTGTCGACCAGGCCCTTGACGAACCAGCGCTGCATCAGCAGCACCACCAGCGCCGGCGGAATCATCGCCAGCATCGCCGTGGCCATCACGGCGCCCCACTCGGTCTGCGCATCGCCGCCGGAGATCATGCGCTTGATGCCGATGACCACCGGGTACATGTCCTCGCTGGTCGTCACCAGCAGCGGCCACAGGTACTGGTTCCAGCCGTAGATGAACTGGATCACGAACAGCGCGGCGATACTGGTCGACGACAGCGGCACCAGCACGTCCCGGAAGAATCGCAAGGGCCCGGCACCGTCGATGCGTGCGGCCTCCGCCAGTTCGTCGGGCACGGTCAGGAAGAACTGCCGGAACAGGAAGGTGGCGGTGGCCGAGGCGATCAGCGGCACCGTCAGGCCGGCATACGTGTTGAGCATGCCGAGGTCGGACACGACCTTGTAGGTCGGCGCGATGCGCACCTCCACCGGCAGCATCAGCGTGACGAAGATCGCCCAGAAGAAGAACATCCGGAACCGGAAACGGAAGTACACGATCGCGAAGGCCGACAGCAGAGAGATCGCGATCTTGCCCAGCGCGATCACCAGGGCCGTGACCAGGCTGACGATCATCATGCGGCCGACCGACGCGGTCGAGCCGCCGCCTTCCTGCGTGCCGGTCAGCACGGCGGTGTAGTTCTCGACCATGTACGAACCCGGCGTCAGCGGCATCGGCGGATGGATGATCGCCTCGTTCGGCTGCGTCGAAGCGACGAAGGTGATGTAGACCGGCAGCGCGACGATCAGCACGCCGAGGATCAGCACCAGGTGCGACAGCACATTGAGGCCCGGGCGGCGCTCAACCACGATCGGCTTCCATCAGTAGTTGACCTTTTTCTCGACGAAGCGGAACTGGATCACCGTGAAGATCACGACGATGGCCATCAGCACCACCGACTGTGCGGCCGAGGCGCCGAGGTCGAGCGCCTTGAACGCGTCGTAGTAGAGCTTGTAGACCAGGATCGCCGTGTCCTTGCCCGGGCCGCCCGACGTCGCGGCATCGACGATGGCGAAGGTGTCGAGGAAGACGTAGACGACGTTGATCACGAGCAGGAAAAAGGTGGTCGGCGACAGCAGCGGAAACTGGATCGTCCAGAAACGCCGCCATGGCTTGGCACCGTCGATCGCCGCCGCCTCGATCAGCGATTTCGGGATCGACTGCAGGCCGGCCAGGAAGAACAGGAAGTTGTAGGCGATCTGCTTCCACACCGCGGCCATGACGATCAGTGCCATCGCGTGGTTGCCGTTGAGCAGATGGTTCCACTCGAAGCCGCCTTCGCGCAGCAGGTACGACACGATTCCCACGCTGGGTGCGAACATGAACAGCCACAGCACGCCGGCCACCGCGGGCGCCACGGCGTAGGGCCAGATCAGCAGCGTGCGGTAGATGCCGCTGCCCTTGACCACTCGATCGGCAAACACCGCCAGCATCAGCGACAGCGCGAGGCCCAGCGACGCCACGAGCACCGAGAACACCGCGGTGGTCCAGAACGATGCCAGGTAGGTCTCGTCGTTCCACAGGTTGCGGAAGTTCTCCAGCCCCACCCATTCGACCGACGTGCCGAAGGCATCGGACTGCTGCAGCGACTGCACCAGCGCCTGGCCCGCCGGCCAGAAGAAGAAGACGGCGATCACGGTCACCTGGGGCGCCAGCAGCACCCAAGGCAGCCATGACGATCGGAAGACGACGCGCTTTTCGGCGGCCATGCGTGCCAGTCGAGCCTGTGGAATTCGGCCCCTCCCCGCCCGGCGGGGAGGGCGGGGGGAGTGGTGCCGTCAGTTCAGCTGCGAAGCGAACAAAGGCGTCAGCCTTTGTTCGCCTTCTGGAACTTCTCCAGGAGCTCGTTGCCGCGCGTGACGATCGAGTCGAGCCCTTCCTTGGCCGACTTCTTGCCGCTCCACACGTTCTCGAGTTCCTCGTCCTCGATCGTGCGGATCTGGACGTAGTTGCCCAGGCGAATGCCGCGCGACTTGTCCGTGACCTTGCGCACCATCTGGTTCACCGCGGTGTCGGTGCCCGGGTTCTCCTTGTAGAAGCCCGACTTCTCGGTCAGCGCGAAGGCCGCGTTGGTGATCGGCAGATAGCCGGTGCGCTTGTGGCTGGCCGACTGCACCTCGGGGCTCGACAGGAAATTGAAGAACGCGGCCACACCCTTGTACTCAGCCGGCTTCTTGCCCGACAGCACCCAAAGGCTGGCGCCGCCGATCACCGTGTTCTGCGGAGCCCCGGCGACGTCGGGGTAATAGGGCATCGTGGTGACCGCGAAGTCGAACTTGGCGTTCTTCTTGACGTTGCCGTAGAAGCCCGAGGACGTGGTGATCATCGCGCACTCGCCCGACACGAAGCTCGCCTCCGGGACATTGGCGCGGCCCTTGTAGACAAACAAGCCCTGCTTGGCCATGTTGGCCAGGTTCTCGATGTGGCGCACGTGCAGCGGCGAGTTGGCCACCAGGCGCGCATCCAGGCCCTTGAGGCCGTTGCCCTTGGTCGCGAGTTCGACGTTGTGCCAGGTCGAGAAACTCTCGAGCTGCGTCCAGCCCTGCCACGCGATCGTCAGCGGGCACTTGTGGCCGCTCGCCTTGAGCTTGGCAGCGGCCAGCGCCACCTCGGGCCAGGTCGTGGGCGGCTTGGCGGTGTCGATGCCGGCCGCCTTGAACGCGTCCTTGTTGATGTAGAAGACGGTCGTCGAGCTGTTGAACGGGAAGCTGAGCATCTGCCCGTTGGGAGCCGTGTAGTAGCCGGCCACGGCCGGGATGTAGACGGCGGGGTCGAACTTGTAGCCCGCGTCCTTCATGACCT
>JAOUIM010000463.1 GCA_029884035.1 Aquincola sp.
CCTTGCGACGCTTGAGCTCGGCTGCCAGGAGCGAACTCGGCGCGCGTTCGTCGCGCTTGAGTGCGACTGCCAGCTTCTGGTTGCTGAAGGGGTCCACCGCGTCGGCGGCAGCGTAGGGCTGCGGATCGAACTTCTTCGGCGGCGTCAGGGGCGTGACGTTGGGCTTGACCTCGCGCTTCTGCTGGTCCATCCAAGACTGCAGTTCGCCGAGCTCTGCGCCGCAACCGGCGAGCACCATCGCCGCCACGACGACCCAGGCCCTCGGCGCGGCAGATGACCGGTCAGTGCTGAGGTGCTTCATGGCTTCTTGGCCCCCCCGGCCGCCTTCCTCTGGGCTGCCTGGGCTGCGACCTCGGTGGCATCCAGGTATCGATAGGTGCGCGCCGTGGCTTCCATCGCGAGGGCGCCACCGCCCTCCCTCAACGGTGCCGAGATCGACATGTCGTGCAGCGTGACGATGCGCGAGAGGTTGGCGACGTCAGCAGCAAACGCACCGACATCGTGGTACCGGCCCGCGACCCGGATCGAGATCGGAAGCTCCGCGTAGTAGTCCTTCACCGCGACCGAACCTGGGCGGAACAGCTCGAACTGCAGGCCGCGGCCGATGCCGGCCTGGTTGATGTCCGACAGCAGGGCGTCCATCTCGGCCTTGCCCGGCAACTGCTTTTCGAGCTGCGTGACGTACTCCTCGACCTGCTGCTTTTGCTTGCGCAACTCAGGGAGGTTTACCGCCTGGGCCAGCTTGCCGCGGTAATCCTGCTTCAGGCCCGGCTCCTTGTTCCGCTCCGCGTCGAGCTCGTCGGATTTCGCGGACAGGATCAGGAACCAGCCGAGGACGACCACCGCGGCTGCCAGCGCCAGCCAAGAGGCCAGCTTGGGCAACAGCGGCCACTGGCCGGGCTGTCGGGAGTCCAGCCCGCGGAACTGTGCCGCGGCCTGCTCGAACATCGTGCTCAACTCGAAGCTGCGCGAGGGAGGGGATTGGGTGGCCATGTTGCGATCTCAGGAGGCTTTGGCGCCGGCCGCCGCGGTCTTGGCGGCGGGCGCGCTGGCGGCATCGGCGGGCGCCTGCGGACGCTTGATCGACACGCGCATCGAAAAGTCGAACAGCCGGCTGGACCGACCCTGAGCCGCGACGGCCGCCTTGATCTCGATCAGTTCGGGCCGCTCGAGCCAGGGCGAGCTGTACAGCGTATTGCGCAGGAACTCGGAGACACGTTCGTTGGTCTGTGCCACGCCGATGACGGTGACCACCTGCCCGGCCTGCTTGATGCTGGTGAGGTAGACACCTTCAGGTGTCTGCTTGACCAGCTCGTTGAGCAGGTGCACCGGGACGTTGCGGTCGGCCTGCAGGTCCTCGACGGCCTTCTGACGCGCCTTCAGCGCGTCGATCTCGGCGCGTAGATTCGCGATGTCCTTGATCTGGGTCTCGAGCTTCTTGATCTCGGAGCCGAGGTACGCATTGCGTTCCTCCTGCGAGGCTTTCATGCTCTCGAGTACGGCAAACCAGACACCGACGGCGAGCAAGCCCGCCACCGCGGCCACACCCAGCCCCGCGAAGTATGCGGTGCGCCGACGCTTGCGTTTCTCTTCCCGGTGGGGGAGCAGGTTGATGAGGATCACTGCATGAACCTCCGCATCGCCAGCCCGCAGGCCGTGAGATAGGACGGCGCCTCGCGTCGCACCTTGTTCTCGCGCACCGAGCCGCCCAGCTTCATGTGTTCGAACGGGTTGACGACCATCGATGCGAAGCCGGTCAGGTCGGTGACCCGCTCCTTCAGGCCGGTCAGCGTGGCCGTCCCGCCGGCGAGCATCACGTAGTGCACCTTGTGGTGCGGCGTGCTGGTGAAGAAGTACTGCAGCGCGCGCCCGATCTCCTGCGACAGGCTGTCGACGAAGGGCGTGAGGATCGCCGACTCGTAGTCCTCCGGCAGGTCGCCGCCGAGCTTCTTGGCCTCGGCCTCTTCGAAGGAAAAGCCGTACTGGCGCGAGATCAGCTGCGTCAGCTGCGAGCCGCCGAAGGCCTGGTCGCGGTCATAGAGCAACTCCTCGTCGCGCAGCACCTTCAGGCTCGTGGTGTCGGCGCCGATCTCGAACAGCGCCACCAGTGCGTCCTTGCCCTCGTTGGGCAGCGTCCTGACGATGCGGCTCATCGCCAGCCGCGAGGCGTGGCTCTCGATGTCCAAGATCACCGGCTTGAGCCCCGCCGCCTCGGCCAGCCCCTGACGATCCTGCACGCGGTCCTTTCGCGATGCCGCGATCAACACTTCGACGTCACCCACCGAGGTCGGGCTCGGGCCCACGACGCAGAAATCGAGGCTCACCTCGTCGAGAGAGAACGGGATGTACTGGTTGGCCTCGCTCTCGACTTGCAGCTCGAGCTCTTCTTCCCGCAACCCTGCGGGCAGCATGATCTTCTTCGTGATCACGGCCGACTGCGGCATCGCCATGGCGACGTTCTTGGTCCGGGTGCCGCTCTTGCTCACGACGCGCCGAACCGCATCGGCCACCTCGTCGAATTTCTCGATCTGCCCATCGGTGATCCAACCCTTCTCGAACGGTTCGGTGGCGAAGCGCTCGACGACGAATTCACCCGATGCGCTCTGCCCAAGCTCGACCAGCTTGACGCTCGACGTACTGATATCCAGCCCGATCATCGACGCATGGGTGCGGCCGAGCATTGCGTCCAGAAAGCTCACGTCATGACCCCCCGAGCGCGCCACCGCACTTGTGACAACGGCACACTGGATAGTTAAGAAGTTACTTGAATGCTAGCAGTAAAGCCCTTGAAACCCCAACCACAAAGCTGGGCGTCGAAGCACCTCGCGTTGTGTAACACCGACGTGCACAAGGACCCTTGCGCAGGACCATAAATCATTGGACGGTGCTTGGTGCC
>JAOUIM010000466.1 GCA_029884035.1 Aquincola sp.
AACGTGTTGCTGCTTTGGCCCGCGCTGGCGCTGAGCGTCAAGCGCTGGCACGACCGCGACAAGAGCGGCTGGTGGGTGCTGGTCGCGCTGATCCCGTTCATCGGCTGGCTGTGGATGCTGATCGAGAACGGCGTGCGGCGCGGCACCGTGGGGCCCAACCGCTACGGCGATCCAGCCGCCTCCTAGCGTCCCAGCCCGTGGACGCAGCGGATCCCGGCCCCGCCGGTCCGCCAGCGTTCCCCTCGAAGTGGGCGCGGCCGAAGGCCGCTGCGGGGTGTTCGTCAGTACCGACCACTCAGGCCGGCCAGCCGGAGCACCCACTGCGCGGTCCAGGCCACAAGGCTGCGGCGCAAGGCGGCCATCCAGCCGGCGCGCACGGGCGGCGCAGTGACCTCGCGCGAAACCAGGATCGCCTGCTCGAACGCCGCAGCCAGCGCCACAGTGAATGCGGCGTCGCTGACGATCACGTTGGCCTCGAGGTTGAGCAGCAGCGATATCGGGTCGATGTTCGAGCTGCCGACGGTGGCCCACTGGTCGTCCGCCAGCGCGACCTTGGCATGCAGGAAGGCGGGCGTGTACTCGAAGATGCGCACCCCGTGGGCCAGCAGCTCATCGTACAGCACCTGCGCAGCGAGGCCGGCGATGCGGTAGTCGAGCTTGCCCTGCAGCAGCAGGCGGACGTGCACGCCGCGCCGCGCCGCACCGCGCAGCGTGCGGCGGAACGCCTTGCCGGGATAGAAGTACGGGCACACGATGTCGATGCGCTCGCGCGCGCGCTGCAGCGCCGCGATGTAGCTGCGCTCGATCGCGCGCCGCTGACGCAGGTTGTCGCGCACGACGAACGCGACGCGCACCGGCGCCAGCACCTGCGGCGGTTCGGCCGCCGGACGCGGCAGGATGCGCAGCTGCTGCAGCAAGGCACGGGCATTGGCCACCGGCTCGGCGCTGCGGGCCAGCGCAGCGAGCTCCTCGCGCCACTCCTGGCCGAAGGCCGCGCGCGTCCACATCGCGCGTGCTGTCTGCGCCACCGGTGCGACGATCGGCCCGCGCAGGCCCACCGCGAAATCGAGCCTCGGCTCGGCGGTGCGGCCATGGTGGATGTCGATGCGGTCGTCCATGATGTTGATGCCGCCGACGAAGGCATGTTCGTCGTCGACCACCAGCAACTTCTGGTGCAGGCGGCGCAGCTGCCCGGGCTGGAAGTAAGCGGTCCAGCGGTCCAGCGGGCGAAACACCGCGAGCGCCACGCCGCTGGATTCGTCGAACCAGCCCTGCAGCGCCGGCATGCTGACTTTCGAGCCGAACCCGTCGACCACGACGCGCACGCGCACGCCGCGCCGGGCCGCAGCGCGCAATGAATCGGCCAACGCCCGCGCGCTCTCGTCATGGAAGAAGATGTAGGTCGCCAGCCAGACCTCGTGGACGGCAGCGCCGATCGCGCGCCGCATCGCCGGAAACAGTTCGTCGCCGCCGGACAGCAAGGTCACCTCGTTGCCGCCGCTGAATTCCGGATCGCGGCCGAAGCGCGGCATGGGCGTGGGCAAGTCGCGCGGCAGCATGTCCGAGACGCTCACGCCAATTCGAACTCGGCCACCAGGGGCAGATGGTCCGACATGCGCGCCCAGGTGGCGCCGCGCGGCACGAAAGTCAGGCGGCAGTCCAGCGAACGCGTGTAGATGCGGTCCAGCGAGAACACCGGCACGCGCGACGGAAACGTCGGGCGCGGCCGCGCGCCCACCGCGCGTGCAAGGCCAATCTGCGCCATCGGTGCGTCCAGGCGCTCGCCCCAGTCGTTGAAGTCGCCCGCGACGACGAGCGGCGCGTCGCGCGGGACCTCGGAGGCGATGAAGTCCGCCAGGCGCTGCACCTGACGCACCCGGCTGGCATGCATCAGACCCAGGTGGGCCACGACCGCGTGGATCGTCACGTCCTGCCACACCACCGGCACATGCAGCAGGCCGCGCTGCTCGAAGCGGTGGTCGCTCACGTCGTGGTGGCCGACATCGCCCAGCGGCCAGCGTGACAGCAACGCATTGCCATGCTCGCCGTGGCGCGTGACCGCATTGGTGCGGTAGGCCACCGAATAGCCATCCGGCGCGAGAAATTCGGCCTGCCCCTCGTCGGGCCAGCCGAACCATGTGTGATCGAAGCGCTGCGCCTCGCGCGCGTGGTACAGCCGTACCTCCTGCAGGAACACGAGGTCGGCATCCAGCGCCTCGATGCCCAGACCCAGGTTGTGGATCTCCAGGCGCTTCCTCGGGCCGACGCCGCGCACCCCCTTGTGGATGTTGTAGGTGGCCACGCGAAGGCGGTTGTGCAGGTCGGTGGCCGGCGGCAGCAGGGACGATTGCAGTGTCTTCATCGGCGGCTCAGATCTGCGCGGCGAAGCGCGGCAGCATCAGGATGGCTTCCGCGTTGGACGGCGAGAAGCAGCGATCGGCGGCCTCGCGCCAGGGCAGCCAGAGATGCGCCAGGTGCTCGCGCGGATTCAGTTGCACCGGCGTTCCCGCCGGCACCCGCAGACCGAACACATGCTCGGTGTTGTGCGTGACGCCCGGCGCGTAGCGGTGGCGCCAGACTGGATATATCTCGTAGACGTTCGACAGGCGCCAATCCACGAGCGCGCTGCGCGGCACTTCCGGCGAGCCGATCCGGATGCCGGTTTCTTCGGCAACCTCGCGCACGCAGGTGTCACCCAGCGGCTCGTCGGCGAGGTCCTTCGACCCGGTCACGCTCTGCCAGTAGCCCGGCTTGTCGGCGCGCTCGATCAGCAGCACGTCGAGCAACGGCGTGTGGACGACGACGAGAACCGACTCGGGGATCTTGTGGGGCACGGGCGTGAACAAGGCGCGGGGAGTGCCCGCGCCTTGATTCTGCCCAATCGAGGCCGGC
>JAOUIM010000465.1 GCA_029884035.1 Aquincola sp.
ATGGTCGTCAGCCGCGCCGCCGACCTGGTCCAGGCCTTTCCGGTCTACGTGTTCCTGCTGGTGCTGGTGTTCGCGCTGGGCAGCGGGGCCACGTCGTTCATCATCGCCGCGACGGCCATCGCATGGGTGGGCTACGCACGCCTGACCCGGGGCGAGGTGCTGCGCCTGCGGTCGCTGGAGTTCGTCGCGGCCGCCAGGGTGAGCGGGCTGCCCGAGCTGAGGATCCTGGCCACGCACGTGATGCCCAATGCGTTGCCGCAGACCCTCATCTACTTCATGTCCGACATCGTGCTGATGGTGCTGGTGCTCAGTTCGCTGTCCTTCCTCGGGGTGGGCATCCAGCCCCCCACGGCCGAATGGGGGCGGATGATCGCCGAGGGCCAGCCCTTCCTGCACAGCCACTGGCGGCTGGCGGTGGCGCCCGGTCTGATGCTGATGATCTTCGGCATCGCCCTGTCGCTGATTGCGGACGGCCTGGACGATTGGTATCGGCCGTGACGCGCGTCCTGAACATCGAGAACCTGCGGGTGGATCTGGCGTCACACGACCGTATCGTGTCGCCGGTGGGGCCCATCGACTTGTTCCTGGATGCCGGCGAGTGCCTGGGCATCGTCGGCGAGTCCGGGTCGGGAAAGAGTCTGACCCTGAAGGCGATTCTCGATCTCCTGCCCGACGGCTTGTCGCGCGGCAGCGGGAAGCAACAAATGGCCGAAAGCGGCACGCTGGTCGAGCGCGCGCCGCGCGAACTGCGCGGACGCAAGATCAGCCTGATCTCGCAGGAACCCGGGGCTGCGCTGGACCCGCTGATGCGGGTCGGTGACCTGATCGCCGAGATCGTGCGCGAACATTCCGGATGCACGCGCGTCGAGAGCAAGGCGCGTGCGGTGGAGTTGCTGCGTCGCGTCGGCGTGCCCGACCCCGAGAACCGCATCAGGTTCTGGCCCCATGAAATGTCAGGGGGATTGAAGCAGCGTGTCGTCGTCTCGATGGCCTTGGCCTGCGCCTCGGAGGTCCTGCTGTGCGACGAACCCACGACCGCCCTGGACGTGACGATCCAGGCCCAGATCGTGGAGTTGCTGCGCGACCTGCAGACCAAGGACGACCTGGGCATCGTCTTCGTCACGCACGACCTGGCCCTGGTGCGCCAGATCGCCGACCGGATCTGCGTGATGTATGCCGGCTTGATCGTCGAGTCGGGCCCGAGCGCCGAGATCTTTGCCCATCCGAAGCACCCCTACACGCGGGCGTTGCTGGCGGCACTTCCAGACATCGAGGCGTCTGCGGGCGAACTGACGCCGATCGAGGGCACGCCGCCAAGCCCGTTCGAATTTCCGCCCGGCTGCCGCTTCGCCTCACGATGCCCGCTGGCCGATGCGCAGTGCCTGCGTGAATCGCCTGCGCTCGAACCGCTGGGCCACGAGGTGCGGGTCGCGTGCTTCAAGGCGGAGGGACGTCGATGAGCGCCTGGCTGCAGGTGCGCGACCTCAGCGTCGACTTCCGCGTCGGCGGAAGCGCCCGCGCGCCGGTGATGCTGCGGGCCCTGCGTTCGGTGTCGTTCGACGTCGCCAGGGGCACGGTCTTCGGCATCGTCGGCGAGTCCGGCTGCGGCAAGTCCACGCTGGCGCGTGTGCTCAGCGGGCTGACGGCTCCGACCGCAGGCGCCGTGTCGCTCGAAGGGGTCGTGCTCGGCGCGGTTCGCGCGCCTGCCCAGCGGCGACGGATCCAGATGGTCTTCCAGGATCCGGGCTCGTCGCTCAATCCCGCGATGACGACGCGCCGGATGCTGCAGCAGTTGCTGCGTTTCCATCGCATCGTGCCCGAGGAGCGCATCGAGCAGCGTTGCCGCGAGCTGATGGACCAGGTTCGCATGCCGATCGAGGCGCTGGACAAGAAGCCCGGTGCGCTGTCCGGTGGGCAGCGCCAGCGCATCGCCATTGCGCGTGCCCTGGCGCTCGAGCCGGACATCCTGATCGCCGACGAGCCGACCGCCGCGCTCGACGTGTCGGTCCAGGCCTCGGTACTCAACCTGTTGGCCAAGCTGATCCACGACCTCGGCATGACAATGGTCTTCATCAGCCACGACATGGCCGTGGTGCGCCGCGTGTGCGACCACGTCGCGGTGATGTACCTCGGACGGATCGTCGAGAGCGGTGCAACCGAAGAGGTCTTCCTGCATCCGCAGCACCCCTACACCAATGCCTTGATGGCGGCGGTGCCGCGGCTGCATCCGCTGCCGGTGTCCGAGTACCGGATGCTGAAGGCGGAGCAGCCCAGCCCGCTGGCCGACATCACCGGCTGCGCGTTCCGCAACCGCTGCCCGAAGGCGGGCGCCTCGTGCGCGACCGACAACCCCGCGCTGACGGGGACGAATCATCGGGTCGCCTGTCACTACCCCAGAACCCACCCGCCGGTTGGTGAAACGGCGCACATCCCAGGCCGGAGCGGTGATGACATCTGAGCTTCCGACGGCGGGCCAGGTGGCCTGCGAGCTGACGGCCAGGCACATCTCCGCGGGGCGCGTGAAGGCCATGCGCACGACCGCCGGCTACGGGCTGGTCCAGGGTTCGGCGTCCGGCGTCACGATCCACGATGTCGACGGCAAGAGCTTCATCGACTGCCGCAGCGCCGGCGGTGTCTTCAACCTCGGCCACCGCCATCCGCAGATCGCCGAGGTGCTGGTAACCGCCGCGCGGGACGTGGACATCGGCGACTGGATGCTGCTGTCGGCGATCCGCGCCCGGACGGCAGAGAAGCTCGCTCGGCTGGCGCCCGGAAACCTGAACCACGTGCAGTTCGCCGTCACCGGCGGCGAGGCCATCGAGGCCGCATGCAAGTTCGCGCGCGGCACGACCGGCCGAGCCAACATCGTGACGATGGACAAGGCGTATCACG
>JAOUIM010000467.1 GCA_029884035.1 Aquincola sp.
CACCGGCAGCCAGGTCGCGACCGCCGGCGAGACGAGTTGCGCGGTGACATAGGCGGCAATCCATCCGATCAGCGACAGTACCTCGAACACGAGCCCACGCCACAAACCCACCGCGAGAGACACCGCAAGCACGCCGAGCAGCACCCAGTCGACCCAGCCGAGCATGCCGGCCTCTAGGCTCATAACGTCAGCACCGCGCCTGGCAAGCCGGCCGCCTTGAGCTTCGCAGCCACCTTGTCGGCCTCGTCGCGCGTGGGAAACGGGCCGACGCGAACCCGCGTGCGCGGACCGGTCGGCGTCTCCACGGCCTGGGTGTAGGTCGCCAGACCGATCTTCTCGACACGGGATCGCACGTCACGCACGGCGCTGGCCTCGGCGAAGGCACCCACCTGCACGACGAAACGGGTGCCAGTGTCTGCGCTCGGCTTCGCCGGTGCCGTCGGCTTGGACTCGACCTTGGGTTCGACGACCTTCGGCTCTGGCTTGGGCTCCGGCTTGGGTGTGCTCCTGGTCTCCACCTTCGCCGTCGGCACAGGCGCAGCGGCGCTTGCCGCGACGGGCGGTGCAGGTTCGCGTGGCGCCTCGGACTTGGACTCGGTGATGACAGCTGCGGGCCTGGACGCCACAGCCGCGGGTGCCGGCCGGGGTGCCGGCAGCGCCAACGGCGGCTGGCCCTCCTTGCGCGGAATCTCGATCGTAATGTCGACGGGTATCGGCCTGGGCTGAGTCTCGAAGATCAGGGGAAAGGCCACCACGCCGATGCCCAGCAGGACGACCGCGCCGATCAGACGCCTGCGAGCGCTGGTGCGCACCCGCTCGACCAGGGCCTCGTCGCTGTTGCGCGCCGAAGGTCCATCGGAACCCTTGAGAAACGAGAACAAACCCATGCGAGGCGAGCCGGTGAGGAGACGGCCCCCTCGCGACGAGTCAGGACACCGCGTGCGGTGCACCCAATCGAGGCAGGCCTTGCGCGAGCACGCCGCCCACAGTGAGGAACGAGCCGAACACCAAAATTCTATCAGTGGGGTCCGCGCACTCCAGCGCAGCGCGCAGCGCGGCGGCCGGATCGGCGTGCGTGCTCGCCGGGACGTCGCGCACGCCATGCACGACCGCGGCCAACACGTCGGCCTTCGCCGCGCGCGCGACCGGCAGATCGCAGCAATACCACGCGTCGACGATCGGCGCGATTCGCCGCACCAGGCCGGCAAGATCCTTGTCGCGCATCGCGCCGAACACGGCATGCGTGCGCGGGTAGAAACCCATCGCGTCGAGGTTCACCGCAAGTGCCGATACCGAATGCGGGTTATGCGCCACATCGAGCACCAACGTCGGCTGGCCGGGCACGATCTGGAAGCGGCCGGGCAGTTCCACGCTGGCCAGTCCCTGCCGGATCGCCTGCACGGGTACCGGCAGGCGATCGCGCAGCGCCTCCAACGCAGCCAGCACACCGGCCGCATTGACGACCTGGTTCGCACCTCGCAATGCGGGATACGCGAGGCCGGCGATGCGGCGCCCGCGGCCGGCCCAGTTCCATTGCATGCGATCGCCACTGTGGTTGAAATCGCGGCCGACGAGCCAGAGGTCCGCGCCGATCTCCTCGCCATGGGCGCGCACCGATGCAGGCGGCATCGGGTCGCTGACGACGGTGGGTCGACCCGCGCGCATGACATGGGCTTTCTCGTGGCCGATGCGCTCGCGATCGGGTCCGAGGTACTCCATGTGATCGAGGTCGATGCTGGTGATCACCGCACAGTCGGCGTCGAAGACGTTGACCGCATCGAGGCGGCCACCGAGCCCGACCTCCAGGATCACCAGGTCGAGCGCGGATCGTGAAAGCAGACGGGCGATCGCCAGCGTCGTGAACTCGAAATAGGTGAGCGTCGTGTCGCCGCGCGCGGCCTCGACCGCCTCGAAATGCGGCACCAGTGCCTCGGCCGAGACCGGCGCGCCGTTGATGCGGCAGCGCTCCTCGAAATGCACCAGATGCGGCTTGATGTAAAGCCCCACGCGGTAGCCGGCAGCCAGCGCGATCGACTCGAGCATCGCGCAGGTCGAACCCTTGCCGTTGGTGCCCGCCACGGTGAGCAGCGGCACGCGGAACTGCAGCGCAAGCCGCTCGCACACCGCCCGCGTCCGCTGCAGCGTCATGTCGATCGCCGTCGGGTGCAGGCGCTCGCAGTGCGCCAGCCAGTCCTGCAGGCTCACGTCCGGTCGACCTGCATGAGAACCCGTGACCTCATCGAGTGCCCCAAAGGGGCCGCGCTGCCGCGCTGCGGCAGGCGCCGCAGATGTCAGGCAATGGCGTCGGCGCTCTGGCGCTGCAGCATGGCGAGCACTCGCGCAACCGTGCCGCGCAATTGGCGGCGATCGGCGATCATGTCCACTGCGCCCTTTTCAATCAGGAACTCGCTGCGCTGGAACCCTTCGGGCAGCTTCTCACGCACGGTGTTCTCGATCACGCGCGGACCCGCGAAGCCGATCAGCGCCTTGGGCTCGGCGATCACGACGTCGCCCATGAATGCGAAGCCCGCGGACACGCCGCCCATCGTCGGGTCGGTGAGCACACTGACGTAGGGCAGCCTCGCCTTTGCCAGCCGGGTCAACGCCGCGTTGGTCTTGGCCATCTGCAGCAGCGAGAACAGGCCCTCCTGCATGCGCGCACCACCGGTCGCGGTGAAACACACGAAAGGCACCTTCTGCTCGATCGCGGTGTGGACCCCGCGCACAAAGCGCTCACCCACCACCGAGCCCATCGAGCCGCCCATGAAGTCGAACTCGAAACACGCGGCCACCAGCGGAATCGTGTGCACCGAGCCACCGACGACGATCAGCGCGTCGGTCTCGCCGGTCGCCTCGAGCGCGTCGCGCAGACGCTCAG
>JAOUIM010000079.1 GCA_029884035.1 Aquincola sp.
GCTTCTGCGACATCCTGCTCGAAGGTCTCGCACCTGACGGTGGGCTGTACATGCCGGTGGAGTATCCGCACGTCGACGCATCGACGCAGCAGCGCTGGCGAGGCCTACCGTATGCCGACCTGGCGTTCGAGGTCCTGTCGCTGTACATCGACGACATTCCTGCAGACGACCTGCGCGCCATCTGCCGCCGTGTCTACTCGCGCCACATTTTCGGCACCGACGCGATCACGCCGCTCAAGCCGCTCGAGCCTGGTGTCGCCTTGGTGGCGCTGTCCAATGGACCGACCCTTGCGTTCAAGGACATCGCGATGCAGTTGCTCGGCGCCCTGTTCGAGTACGAGCTCGGCCGCCGCGGCGAGACGCTAAACATCGTCGGCGCGACGTCAGGGGACACCGGCAGCGCGGCCGAATACGCGATGAGCGGCAAGCGCGGCATCCGCGTATTCATGCTGAGCCCGCACGGCCGCATGAGTCCGTTCCAGCAGGCGCAGATGTTCAGCCTGCAGGACCCGAACATCCACAATCTCGCGATCGAGGGCGTGTTCGACGACTGCCAGGACATCGTCAAGGCGGTGGGCAACGACCTGGCATTCAAGCGCGCGCACCGGATCGGCACCGTCAATTCGATCAACTGGGCGCGCTTGGTGGCCCAGGTCGTCTACTACTTCGCCGCCTTCCTGCGGGTGCGGTCGGAGCGGGTCAGCTTTGCCGTGCCCTCCGGCAACTTCGGCAACATCTGCGCCGGCCACGTGGCCCGGTCGATGGGCCTGCCGATCGAGCGCCTGGTGTGCGCCACCAACGAGAACGACGTGCTCGACGAGTTCTTCCGTACCGGCAGCTACCGCCCGCGCGCGGCGCACCAGACGCAGGAGACATCCAGCCCGTCGATGGACATCTCCAAGGCCAGCAACTTCGAGCGCTTCGTGTTCGATCTGTTGGGGCGTGACGGCCCGCGCGTCAAGTCGTTGTTCGAACAGGGCGGATTCACGCTTGACGCGCCAGACCATGCGCGCGTTGCCGCGTTCGGGTTCGCCTCCGGCCGCAGCTCGCATCCCGACCGGCTGGCGACGATCAGAGCGACATGGGCGGGCCAGCATGTGATGGTCGACCCGCACACTGCGGACGGCCTGATGGTCGCGCGGACGCTGCGCAGTCCCGGCGAGACGATGCTGGTGCTCGAGACGGCCCAGCCGGCGAAGTTCGCCGCGACGATCCGGGAAGCGCTCGACCTGCCGCCAGAGCGCCCGGCTGGCTTCGAGGACATCGAGGACCGGCCCAAGCGCTTTGCCGTCCTGCCAGCCGATCTGGCGGCCGTCAAGCGCTACATCGAGGCCCATGTCTGAGGCTCGGCGACCTGCGCTCATGACGCTCGACGAGGCGATCGTCCTGCTCGAAGCGGGCGCCGCCGCGGCGCGCATCTTTGATGTCGAGACCGTATCGACGTTCGACGCGCTGGGGCGTGTGCTTGCGGCGGACCTGGTGTCCCCGATCGACGTGCCGCCGGCGGACAACAGCTCGATGGACGGCTACGCCGTGCGCGGCGCCGACGTACCTGTCGCCGGGACGGTGTTGCGCGTGTCGCAACGCATCGCCGCAGGGCATGTCGGGGCGCCGCTCGCTGCGGGCAGTGCCGCGCGCATCTTCACCGGGGCACAGATTCCGATGGGTGCCGATGCGGTCGTCATGCAGGAGCAGTGCGACGCGATCGGCGACACCGAGGTTCGCATCAACGTGCTCCCGGCCCCCGGCCAGTGGATCCGCCATCGCGGCGAGGACGTGATGCAAGGCTCGACGGTGTTGCCGCGCGGAATGCGCCTGACGCCCCAGGCGATGGGACTGGCGGCCACCGTGGGCGCCGCCACGCTGCCGGTATGGCGACGCCCGCGCGTTGCCATGTTGTCCACGGGTGACGAACTCGTGATGCCCGGGACGGTCGCGCCGGCCGACCTGCCGCCCGGTGCGATCTTCAACTCGAACCGCTTCATGCTGCGTGGGCTGCTGCAGGCGGCCGGCTGCGAAGTGACCGACCTGGGCATCGTGCCGGACCGGCTGGCCGAGACGCGAGACGCGTTGCGCCATGCCGCCGTAGGGCACGACCTGATCCTCAGTTCGGGAGGCGTCTCGGTGGGCGAGGAAGATCACATCAGGCCTGCGGTGCGGGCCGAGGGCCGGCTCGACCTCTGGCAGCTCGCGATCAAGCCGGGCAAGCCGCTCGCATTCGGAGCGATCCGGCGCGCTGACCACGGCAAGGCCGACGAGGCGTTGTTCATGGGCCTGCCCGGCAACCCGGTGTCGGGTTTCGTGACCTTCGTGCTGGCGGTCGCACCGGTCGTGCGCATCCTGCAGGGCCTGCCGGGCAAAGCGCTCGCGGCGAGCCCGATGCGCGCGGATTTCGACTGGTCGCGGCCCGACAAGCGGCGCGAGTTCCTGCGTGTGCGCCGCAACGCATCCGGAGGACTCGACCTGTTTGCAAACCAGAGCTCGGGCGTGCTGACATCCGCGGTATGGGCCGATGGCCTCGTGGACAACCCGCCAGGCCAGGCGATCCGGCGAGGCGATACGGTAGGCTTCCTGGCTATGGATGGATTGATCGGTCGGTGAAGATCCAGGTGCGCTATTTCGCCTCGCTGCGCGAGGCGCTCGGCGCGGGCGAAGCCGTCGAGATCGGCGCGACCGCGGCCGGCCCGACGGTCGCGACGCTGCGCGACACGCTGATCGCCCGCGGCGGCGCGCATGCCCAGGCACTGGCACGGGGCCGCGCGGTGCGCTGTGCGGTCAATCAGGCCATGGCCGAGGACGCGACGCCGATTCCGCCGAGTGCCGAGGTTGCATTCTTCCCGCCGGTCACTGGCGGCTAGGCATGAGTCGATCGTGAGCACGACACTGCCGTTCCCCCAGGGAGGTCCCAGCGGCGGCGCGCCGCCGCCCGGGCCGGCGACGCCCCTGCCGAGTGGCACTGCGGTCGCGCACCTGGTGATCGACCGCGTGCTGAACGAAGGGCCGCACAACATCGTCTACCTGGCACACGACGGCCAGGCTGAAGGCTTGGCGGGGGTCGTGGCCCTGATGGAGTACTTTCCCCGGTCGCTCGCGTTGCGCCATCCTGACGGGTCGGTGCGCGCGCGCCAGGCCGGTGACGCGATCGCACTGTCGGTCGGGCGCGAGGCCTTCGTGCAGGACGCCATGGCACTGGAGCGCATCCATCAACCCAACGTGGTGCACGTACTCGGCTCCTTGCAGGCCCATCACACCGTCTACCGTGCCATGGCCTTCGTGGACGGTCCGACGCTCGAGCGCCACGTCCTGGGCCGCGAGGGGCCTGCCGAGGTGGGACAGATCGTGCGCCTGCTCGATGCGATGCTCGATGCGCTGGAGGCGCTGCACGTGGCCGGCCTGGTGCACGGACAGGTGCGGCCCGACCAGATCCTGCTGGCCGGCGGCCGCATCGACCGGCCGGTGCTGCTCGGCATGGGAAGCGCCGCGGCGGAAATTGCCGGCCACGATGCGGGGCCCTGGGCCGCGCCCGAACAGTCGGCGGCGTCGCGCCACGATCGCATCAACAGTGCCACGGATCTGTACATGCTCGCGACGACCGCCTGGTTCGCCGCAACTGGCAAAGCGCCGCCGACCTTGCGCGAGCGCCTCGCTCACTCGGACGAATGGGACCCGGCCGAGGGGCTCGCGACGCTGGTCGAGGGGCCGAGCGATGCGCTAGGCGACAAGGCGCACCTGGTGCGAGCGTTGATGGCGGCCCTCGAACTGCTCCCGTCGGCTCGACCGCAGCACGTGGCCGACCTGCGCGGCCTGCTTCACCCGTCGCAGGCTCAGCCCGGGTTTTCAGCGTTGGGCGTCGCACCCTTGTGGGTCGGGCCGATCCCCGACCGGGAGGCCCAATGGGAGGTGATCGAGATGTCGGCGCGCGGCGCCATGCCGGCGCCGTCGGCGGCGCGCGGCCGTGGCCCTCGAGCCGCGACGCCCAGTGTGGCGGCCGCGCAGCAACCGCCGTCACACGCGCCGCGTGAAGCGACGGATCGAGCGCAAGCAGCCCGGCCGCCACGACCCCGGAGCAGCCGACCCGCCGTCCTCGACGAGGCGAGCCCATCATCGAACGCTGCGCGCAAGTCCGTGGTGTCGCGCTGGACGATCTTCGTGGTATTCGCGGCTGGCCTCGCGCTCGCCGTCGGTGCGTCCTTCGTGCTGCGGCCCACGGTACCCGACTCGAACGTGACTGCGTCGCCGAGCGCCGCCACGCCTGCGGAAATGCCCAGGGCCGCATCCGTGGCGGCCTCCGGCATTGCTGCGGTGCCCGCGGCGCCGGTGGTTCCCGCTGCCGTTCCAGTGGCACCGCCAATCCGGCACGAACCGGTCACCGCGCCCGCGCCGACGCGTGCCCGGGCGGCAGCCTCTGCGCCCTTGCCTGCATCGGCGCCGCCCGTGCAGGCTGCGCGCCAGCCGGGGCAGGGCGCGCCGGCGCGGAGCGCACCTGCGCCGGTACGCACGATCACGCCGCCAACAGTTGCAGCCCCAAAAACCGCAGTGCGCCCGCCGCCGGGGACGGTGTGCGGTGACGTGACCGGCTTCGCGCTCGCCTATTGCCTGCAGGAAGAGTGCGCCAAGCCGGCCAATCGCAGCCTCGACCAGTGCGTGGCGGCCAGGCGCTGACGGATCGGCTCGACCATGACCGACATTGCGCGCGTTCGAATCGGCCCCGAAGACTTTGACGTGGCCGCCGAGATGGCCACGATGCGTGCCGGCGACCGCACGGTCGGCGCAGTCGCGGCGTTCGTCGGCACGGTGCGTGAACGCAGCGCAGGCGACGACGCGCAAACGACTGGGATGGAACTCGAACATTACCCGGGCATGACCGAGCGCGCGATCGAGGCGATGATCGACGAGGCGCAGCGGCGCTTCCGCATTCGTGCGGTGCGGGTGATCCACCGCGTCGGGTCCCTCGCGGCGGGCGACCAGATCGTGCTCGTGATCGTGACCTCAGGGCACCGTGCCGACGCGTTCCTGGCTTGCGAATTCCTGATGGACTACCTGAAGACCCAGGCGCCCTTCTGGAAGAAGGAACACCGCGCCGACGGCAGCGCGCAGTGGGTCGACGCGCGCGTCGACGACGATGCCGCGCTGGCGCGCTGGGGCCTGGCCAGCGACAACGCATCCCGAGCGCAGTGACCTCCGCTGCGCTGCCGCTGGGCTCCACGCTGCTGGCCGTTTTCGTCGGTGCCGGCAGCGGCGCCTGCCTGCGCTACGGGCTCAACGAAATGCTCAACCACCGCCTACCCTCGATGCCGCTGGGCACACTCGCGGCGAACCTGATCGGCGGCTACCTGGTCGGCCTCGCGATCGCTTTCTTTGCCTGGCAAAGCGAACTCTCGCCGCTGTGGCGGCTGCTCGTGATCACGGGCTTCCTGGGTGGTCTGACCACCTTCTCGGCCTTCTCGGCGGAGGTCGTGAACGCGTTGCTTCGCGGCGACCCCGTCTGGGCGCTCGTCACTGCGGCTGCGCACCTGCTGGGCTCGCTGGCGCTGACCGCACTGGGCATGGCGAGCGTGCGCGCAGCGATCACGCCCTGAGCCCACAACCCCCTGCCTGCGGCGTGCGTCGCACGGCGGCACTGGCGACCCGCTCGCCTATAGTCCGCGCGTGAGCAAAGCCTCCGTCGCCGCGGCCACCGAAACCGATATCCGCGCATTGCGAGCGGCGCTCGGCGGATTTGCGACCGGCGTCACGCTGGTCACATGCCGCGCGCCCGATGGCCAGCCGGTCGGGCTCACCGTCAATTCCTTCAGTGCCTTGTCGCTCGACCCTCCGTTGGTGCTGTGGTCGCTGCGCCTGGCCAGCCCGAACCTGGCGAGCTTCGACGTCGCCGATCACTTTGCAATCAACGTACTCTCGGAGGGGCAGGTCGATTTGTCGCGCCGCTTCGCCTCTGCGGTGCCGGACAAGTTCAACGAGGGTCTGTGGCACGAAGGCGGCAATCGGCTGCCCTTGCTGTCCGGCTGTGCGGCGATTCTCGAGTGCGAGCGCGCGTCGCGCCAGGATGCGGGCGATCACCGCTTGTACATCGGGCGCGTCCTGCGCGCGCATTCGCAACCTGTGCCGCCCCTCGTGTTCCATCGCGGCCACTACCACCTGCTGGGGGAGGTGCTCTGATGCCATCGCTCATCGAGGGGAAGTGGATCGCGGCCTTCGTCGGCGTGCTGCAACGCTGCGGCGTGCGGCCTGGCGAGGCCTGCTGCGTCCTTTCGGAAACGCAGTCCCGCGCGGTGCTCGTCGATACCGCCCGGCTGGCGCTGGAACAGCTCGGCGCGACGGTGTTCGAACTGCGCGTGCCGACGCCGCCGGTCCATACGCCCGTGCCGGTGCGCTCGACCGGGGCCTCGCTCGCCCTCGTGCGCCAGGATGCCGCGGTCCAGGCCTTGTCGCGTTGCGCACTGGTGGTCGATTGCACCGTCGAGGGCATCCAGCATGCGGCGCAGTTGCCTGCGATCCTGTGCGCTGGCGCGCGCGTGCTCGTCGTGAGCAACGAGCACCCGGAGATCCTCGAGCGCTGCGCTCCACGCACCGAGGACGAGGCACCGGTGCGCGACGCGATGAAGCGGCTGAAGGCAGCGCGGCGCATGCGCATCACGTCCCGGGCGGGGACCGATCTGACGGTCGACCTGGCCGGCTCCCGTGTCGGTGGGGTCTGGGGATTCACGTCCAAGCCGGGCACCCTGACCCACTGGCCTGGCGGCTTGGTGCTCGCATTTCCGGCCGCCGGCACGGTGCACGGCACGCTGGTGCTCGACCGCGGAGACGTCAACCTGGCCTTCAAGCGTTACCTCGGCGACCCGGTGCGCCTGAGCATCGCCGACGACCACGTGACCGACGTTGGCGGCGAATCGGTCGACGCCGAACTGATGCGCCAGCAGTTCGCGGTCTGGGGCGACCGTTCGGCCTGCGCGGTCTCGCATGTCGGATGGGGACTCAACGAACGCGCCCGCTGGGACGCAATGGCCTTCTACGACAAGGCCGATTTCAACGGCACCGAGCTGCGCGCGTTCGCCGGCAACTTCCTGTACTCGACGGGCGCCAACGAGGTGGCGGGCCGGCACACGGCCGGACATTTCGATTTGCCGCTGCGCCGCTGCACCATCGAACTCGACGGCCGAGCTGTCGTGCGCGAAGGGGTCCTGGCGTGAGCGCTCCGGCGTTGGTGCGCGCGGCGCCGCTGGCGCATCTGCGCTGGGACGCGCCCGGGCCACCGGTCGTGCTGCTGCACGGCGTGGGCGGAGGCCGCGAGTCGTGGGGCGATGCGATCTCCAGGACGGGTCGCGGGGTGGCGGCGGCCGGGTTCACGGCCATTGCGGTCGACCTCCCGGGCTACGGCGATTCGCCGCGGATCGACCCTTACGACATGGCAGGACTGGCGCGCGCGGTGCGCGACCTGATCGACTGGCTTGGCGCCGGTACCGCGGCCCTCGTCGGCCACAGCATGGGCGGCATGGTCGCCCTGGAAATGATGGCGCACGCGCCGCAGGGCGTGGCGGCGCTGGTCCTGATGGGCACGACGCCGGCCTTCGGCCGCCCCGACGGCGAGTGGCAGCGCCAGTTTCTTGCGCAACGGCTGGCGCCGCTTGATGCGGGGAAGGGCATGTCCTCGCTCGCACCGGGGCTGGTGCAAGGCATGGCCTCGCGCCGCGCACCGCACGACGCGGTGGCGCGCGGCGCGGTGCTGATGTCTGCGGTGCCGGAGGCCACCTACCGCCTCGCGCTGGCCGCGATTGCCGGATTCGATCGGCGCAAACTGTTGCCCCAGCTGCGGCTGCCAGTGTTGTGCCTGGCTGGCGCCGACGATCGCAACGCGCCACCGTCGGTGATGGAAAAGATGGCCTCGCGCATCGGCAGCGCGGAGTACCGCGTCCTGCCCGGTGTCGGTCACCTAGCCCACATGGAGGCACCACGGGCCGTCAACCCGGTGCTGGTGGGATTTCTCCAGCGCCACGTCCATTGAGCAAGTGATGGCTGCCACCGTGACCCCACACATCGCTGGCGATCCAGCAGCGCTCACCGCGCGCCAGCGCGAACTGATCGCGCTGGCGGGGCGGATCGGGCGCGAGCGGTTCGCGCCGCGGGCCTCGCGCTGGGACCGCGAGGCGACCTTTCCGGTGGAGAACTTTGCCGACCTGCGCGATGCCGGTCTGCTGGGCATTTGCGTGCCCACGGCCCATGGCGGCCTGGGCGCCGACTTCGCCACCTACGTGATGGTGGCCGCCGAGCTCGGACGACACTGTGGATCGACCGCACTGTCCTACAACATGCACGTGTGCTCGACGATGTGGTCAGGCTTCATTGCCGACGCGCTGGCCATGAATGCGGCGCAGCGCGCCGACCACGGTCGCATTCGCGCGATCCACTATGCCCGTGTCATCGACGACGGCTGCATCTATTCGCAGCCGTTCTCCGAAGGGGGTGCGGCCGCCGCGGGAAAGGCACCCTGGGGCACGCGGGCACTGAAGGTAGAGGGCGGCTACCGGGTGTCGGGGCGCAAGATCTTCGCCTCGCTCTCGGGCGCGGCCGACTACTACGGTGTGCTGTGCACGCTCGAGCATCCCGGTGTCGATGGCGGCTCCCTGCGCGATTCGCTCTACCTCGCCGTGCCCTCCGATGCAAACGGCGTGTCGATCAGCGGCGACTGGGACCCGCTGGGCATGCGCGGCACGGTTAGCCGCACGCTGATCCTGGACGACGTGTTCGTGCCCGAGGAGGCGCGCCTGATGCCCGAGGGCCTGTACTGGCAGGCCGCGGCACGCTACCCGCACATGTTCGCCACGCTGTCGCCGACCTACATGGGCATCGCGCAGGCGGCCTACGATTTCACCGTGAGCTACCTGCGCGGCGAGGTGGCGGGCATGCCGCCGGTCAAGCGCCGCATGTACCCGACCAAGCAGATCGCCGTGGCGCAGATGCGCGTGACGCTCGAGCAGACGCGGGCCCTGTTCCTCCAGACCGCGCGCGAGGCGCGCGTCGATCCGGACCGTGATGCGCGAATGCGCCTGTACGCGGCTCACTACACGATCATGGAAAACGCCAACGAGATATCTCGCCTGGCTGTACGCACCTGTGGCGGCCAGTCGATGCTCAAGGCGCTGCCACTGGAGCGGCTGTATCGCGACTCGCGCTGCGGCTCGCTGATGCTGCCGTGGACGGCCGAGCTGTGCATCGACCGGCTCGGCCGCGAGTGCCTGTACGAGGCGGGCGAGCGCGACGAGGCGATCGAGTCCTGATGCCTTGACCATGGGCGCACCAGCGTACGAATTCGACGCCGGTGACGTCGACGCGGCGGTTGGGCGAGAGGTGGCTGCGCTTGGCGCTGCGGGCCTGAATCAGGGCGACTCCGTCGGCTGGCTCGCCCTGAACGGACCACGCGCGCTGGTGCTGCTCAAGGCCTGCGAGCAGTGCGGTCTGCGCTATGTGCCGCTGAACTGGCGGCTCGCGCCGCCGGAACTCGCGACGATCGCGCGCCATGCCGGTCTGCAGGCACTGTGGCATGACGAGGCCGTGGCACCTTTGGCCGCTCAGGTCACCGCGTTGCTGCGCCTGCCCGAGCCGGTGGCGCCCGGCCACCGCACAGGTGACCTGATGCTCGTGTACACGTCGGGGACCACCGGCGAGCCCAAGGGCGCGATCCATACGGCAGCGGCGATGCGCGCCAATATCGATGCCGCAATCGATGCGCAGGCGTTCGATGCTCAGACGCGCACTCTCGCGGCGCTGCCGCTGTTCCATGTCGGCGGGCTGTGCATCCAGGTGCTGCCGACCCTGGCCGCGGGCGGGCGCGTGCGCCTGCACGAGCGTTTCGATGCCGCTGCGTGGCTGCGCGACGTGGCGGCATGGCGCCCGACCACGAGCTTGCTGGTGCCGGCCACGATGCGTGCGTTGGTCGAGCATCCCGACTGGCCGCGGACCGACCTGTCGTCGCTCGAATTCGTCAACAGCGGCTCGTCGATCGTGCCGCGCGACCTGATCGGCGCGTTCCATGCTCGCGGCGTACCGGTGTGCCAGGTCTATGGCGCCACCGAGACCGGCCCTGTCACGATCGTGCTGCGCCGCGAGGAGGCGGTGGCGCACGCCGGCAAGGCCGGGCTGCCCGCACGGGGCGTGGATGTGCGGCTCGTCGACGGTGAAATCTGGGTCCGGGGGGCGAACGTGGCCCGCGGCTACCACCGCGAGGAAGGGCATCCGGCGTTCGCGGATGGATGGTTTCGCACCGGCGACCTGGCGCAGCGCGACGACGATGGCCGCTACGAGATCGTCGGACGACGCAAGGAAGTGATCATCTCGGGCGGCGAGAACATCCACCCAGCCGAAATCGAGCAGGTCGCGCTGGCGGACCCGTGCGTGGCCGAGGCTGCTGCCGTTGGACTTCCCGATCTTCGCTGGGGCGAGGTGCCCGCGTTGGCCATCGTGGCCCGGCCCGGCCTGGTCGTCGACGTGGCGGCGCTGCGCGCTTCGTTCGACGCCAGATTGGCGCGATTCAAGCACCCACGACGCATTGTCGTGCTCGACGGCTTGCCCAAGACAGCGCTCGGGAAGGTGCGCCGCGCCGATCTTGCCCGTGCGCTGCTTGACGGCACGCAAGCCAAAGGCTGATCCTGGGCTCTTGAAATCCCCCTGTGACCGCCCCACGTGCGCGGCAGACGAGGATTTCCACACCATGCGCATCGACAAACTCACCACAAAGTTCCAGGAAGCGCTCGCCGACGCGCAGAGCCTGGCCGTTGGCCGCGACAATCCCTACATCGAGCCGGCGCACCTGCTCGCGGCCATGCTCAAGCAGCCCGATGGCCCGCGGTCATTGCTCGAGCGTGCAGGCACCAAGGTCGCCGCCCTGGCGACCGCGATGGACACCGCGATCGGCGCCTTGCCGCAGGTGCAGGGGCAGGGGCAGGTCGTGCAACCCGGCCGCGACCTGGTGTCGCTGCTGCAGGCGGCCGAAAAGGAGGCTGGCAAGCGCGGCGACCAGTTCATCGCCAGCGAGATGTTCCTGCTCGCACTGGCCGATGCCAAGACCGACCTGGGCGGTGTCGTTCGCGGCCACGGGCTGACGCGCAAGGCGCTCGAGGCCGCGATCGACGCGGTCCGCGGCGGCCAGAAGGTCGATTCGGCCGAAGCCGAGGGCCAGCGCGAGGCGCTGAAGAAGTACACGCTCGACCTGACCGAGCGCGCACGCATCGGCAAGCTCGACCCTGTGATCGGCCGCGACGACGAGATCCGCCGCGCGATCCAGGTGCTGCAGCGGCGCACCAAGAACAACCCGGTGCTGATCGGCGAGCCGGGGGTGGGCAAGACGGCGATCGTCGAGGGTCTTGCACAGCGGATCGTCGCCGGCGAGGTGCCCGAGACGCTGAAGGACAAGCGCGTGCTGTCGCTGGACATGGCAGGCCTGCTGGCCGGTGCCAAGTAC
>JAOUIM010000080.1 GCA_029884035.1 Aquincola sp.
CATGGCGCCGATGCTAGTCCACTACGTCCGGGCGCGACCCCGACCCCGGGGCATCGCGGCGAGCGCTTTCGCTTCGCTGACTCGTCAGCTCTTCCACACGAAGGTGGCGACGCTTTCGCGCGGCAATTTGGTGGAGAAGACGTGCCCGCGGTAGCGCACGCTGAATTCCTTCGGTGCGGCCGCGGAGTTGCACACCACCAGGACGATCGAGGCGTCGTCGGCATTGCGGAAGGCCACGTGGTCGAGGTCCTCGGCACCCGCACTCGAGTCGATCCGCTCGGCGCCCGGCCGCACGAACCGGCTGGCATGTGCGAGGGCGTAGTACTCGAGATTGCGCGTGATGGCGCCGGTCGCGGAGTCGATCGTCACCACGCCGCGGCAGTCCTTGCAGCCGCCCAGATGCGGACCGTGTCGTTCGTCCAGCGCCAGGTTCCACAGCAGCACGCCCTGGGCCCACGCTCGCGTGGCGCCGATGACGACCTGGCGCACCGTCCAGGTCAGCGACTGGGGCCAGCGCGGGTCCCATTCGCCGCCGGAGCACTCGGTGAGCCACACCTGCTTGTCCGGGAAGACATCGTGCACGCGTGACTGCGCAGACGGCTGGCCGCCGTAGCAGTGCCAGCCGACCGCCGCCACGTAGGGCCGCGCAATCGGATCGGACAGCACGGCCAGCGGCGACTGCGGTTTGTCCCAGTTATGGTCCCATTCGATCAAGTCGACACGTGCCGCGCGTCGTGCAAGGAGAGGCCCCAGGTGAGCGCCGATCAGCTCGGCCCGCGTCGCGGGGTCCAGGCGCATGCCGGGATAGTCGTCGGGTTCGTGATGAGGTTCGTTCTGCAGCGTGATGGCGTGAATGGGAACGCCCTCGGCCGCGAGGGCATCCACGTAGTGCGACAGGTAATGCGCGTACGTCGCATGGTGCTCGGGCTTGAGCGACCCTTTGATGAGGCTGCCCGTGGTCTTCATCCACGCCGGGGCGCTCCAGGGCGATGCCACGATCTGCAGGTTCGGGTTGATGGCCAGCACGCGCTTGACGATCGGCAGGACGTCGGCACGCTGTGCATCGATCGAGAATCGCGCGAGCGTCGGGTCGGTCTGCCCAGGCGGCAGGTCGTCCAGGCTGTAATGCGTGAGTGAAAAGTCCGAGGCGCCGATCGTCAGGCGGATGACGGCCAGGCCGATGCCGCGCCCGCCACGCCCGAACAGTTCCAGCAGCAGCGCAGTCCTTTGAGCCTCGCCCATCCGGTTGCGGATCAACCAGGCCGAGGCGTCGGTGATCGCAGCGCCGAAGCCCGCCATCTTCTGGTACCGCCGCGCATCGTCGACGTCGATGTTTGCCGCGAGCGGCGGCCGATCCGCGAAGTCGAGCCTTGCCTCGGGCGCGAGCAGCCGCGTCCTGTCGCCCGTGGTCAGCCAGACGTCGACGGCGCGATCATCGGCGGCCGGCGTGCCGAAGTGCTCGACCGAGCCGCACGCCACCAACAGGCTGGCGCATGCCAAAGAGGCGATTCGCCAGCGGGTGCGGCCCATCGATCAGGGACAGACCGATGTGCTCGACGCCCTGTCGAAGGTCAGCGTGCCGAAGGCGACCCCGCTGACGCAGAAGTTGACGACGAGCGTACCGCTCGCGCTGCTGGTCGTCCTCAAGGTGGCCTTGCCCGTCGCATCGGTGACGCCCGAGACGTTCGACTGCACCAGCGTACCGGAGAAGTTGCCGGTCACGGTGGCGCCTGCCACCGGCGCGTTGTTGTTGTCGAGAATGGTCACGGTGGCGGTGGCGTATTTCTTGCCACCCCCGGCTGCGGCGGTTCCCGTGGTCACCGAGCTCACCCGCAGGCTCGTCGCGGCCGCCACGCCTGCGGCGTAGATCGACAAGTTGTCGAGGTAGTAGGTGTTGCCGGTGAGGGTGTTGGGCGCGGCCAGCAGCACGAACTGGTTGACCGCGCTGTCGGCGGTGGCGTCGTCGATGCGGTCCTCGAGCAGGAACTTCAGGCGCTGCCACGCGTTGCGCATGCCGGTCGACGCCGCGTACTTGGAATGCCGTCCGGCGGGGTAGTTCGACGCCGTGGCGACGCTGCCGTTCTCGAGCTGCACCAGGATCGTCGTGCCCACCGGCGCGTCGGTGTAGACGTCCATGTAGAACGCGCGCGTGCCCTTGAGCCAGCTCGACGCGTCGGGGATCGCGGTGGTTCCCGCAGTGAGGACGTCGTAGAGCTGCGTCGCATTGCGTACGTAGCGGGCGACGACGGCGCTGCCGTTGACGGCGTTGGGCGCCGGGTTGGCCGAGGACTGGATGAGCGTTCCCGACACCGTCTTGTAGGTCAGCGCGCGATTGAGCTCGAAGTCGTCAAGCGTCACGGCCGGGGACAGCACCGGAGCGACCTTGACGTCGATCGAGCGCGTGTAGGTGCCGCAGCTGTCCGACACCGTCACCGCGACCGGGCCGCCGGTGGTGCCCCAGTTGACGGTCAGGCTGTTCGAGTTCGAGGTCTGGCCGGTGGGTGAGGTCCACGCGTAGGTGGCGCCGCTGCCTGACGGATTGACGAGCGCGTAGGTGGCCGCGGTGTTGGGCTGCGCGATCCGCTGGCCGGTGAACGAGGGTTGCGGCGCGCCGTACACGCGCACGTAATCGACCTGCAGCGACTGCGGCAGCACGGCCGCGTCGACCGTGCCGCCGAGGTTGCCGCCCACCGCGAGGTTGAGGATCAGGTAGTAGGCGTAGTTCTCGAAGGTCCAGTCCGCCGGGTTGGCCATGTCGGCCGGCGTGCGCGTGGCGTAGAGGACGTTGTCGATGAACCAGCTGATCTTGTTGGGCGTCCACTCGACCGCATAGACGTGGAAGTCGTCGGCCAGCGTGCCGGGCTGCGTGTAGACCGGCGTGCTGAGCTGCTGGTGGGCGCTCGTCGACGGCCCGTAGTGGATCGTGCCGTAGTTGAACATCGCGCGCTGGCCGGTCGACTCCTGGATGTCGATCTCGCCGCTCGCCGGCCAGGCGACGCTGGTGGCGGGCAGCATCCAGAACGCCGGCCACAGGCCGCGGCCGGTGACGGTCTTGATGCGCGCCTCGAAGCGGCCATGAGTCCACTGGCCACCCAGGTTCAACGTGCGCAGGCGCGCCGAGGTGTAGTTCTTCGAGCCGATCCGCTGCTTCTTCGCGGTGATCGTCAGCAAGCCGCCCCCCACCGTGGCGTTGGCCGCCTGGTAGGACTGCAGTTCGTTGTTGCCCCAGCCGCACAGGCCGTAGCTGCAGCCGTCGCCGACCATCACTTCCCACTTGGCGAGGTCGAGCGCCGTGCCGTTGAACTCGTCGTCGAACACCGGCGTCGCGGCCGGGCAAGACTGTGCCGCCGCGGGCCCGGCCGCGGCAAAGGCGAGGCTGAGCAGGGCCGCCTGGAAGGCGTGCAGCGTCATCGATCCGAAGTTCGGCATGCGGGTCTCCTGGGGTGAGGGGGCAGGGGGCGACGCATCTCAGCGCACCCAGTGGACGGCGTCGATCTCGATCGGCAGCGGCGGGCCCTCACCCGCGTCGCGCCGGGCGGCGATGACGAAGGGGGCGGTGACCCGCATCAGGTCGATGCGGCTGAGGCCCACCTTCTCGCGCTCGGCCACCGCCTGGCGCACGCTGGCGATCGGGATCGACACCCGGTGCCAGGCGCCGTCGGCGCGGTGCCCGTGCTGGCCGCTTTCCACCGGCACCCAGGCCAGCAGGGCACTGCCTTCGCTGGCGCTGCCGACGCGAAAGCCAACCTCGAGCGGGCGTGGATCGCGCGTGCGCAGGCGCAAGGAGAGCGTGCCGCCGGCGAAGGCCGACAGGTCGTCGGCGCGGTTGTCCGGCACTTGCAGCATCACGCTCCAGCGCCCGCCGCGTGCCCGGGGCTCGATCTTCACGCTGCGCCCCGCACGGACGACGGCGCCGCCTTCCGGCGACGTCCAAGTCGCCGCCGCCGTGCCGCGCCGCGCGCCGGCGGCCCACGCGGTGTAGCGCGGCGCCGTGACCGTGCTGCGGATGACGACCGGCGTCACGTAGGCGGCGCGCTCGCTCGCGCAGTCGTCGCTCGCCCACAGCGCGGCCGGGACACGCGCGCGCACGACGCAACGCGCGCGGCGCTGCACGTCGAACAGGCCCCACTTGTCGTCGGCCTCCTTCCACGGTTCGTCGAAGGCCTCGAACAGGAAGATCGTGCGCGGCCCCTGGCCCGTGGCCTGCCAGGCCCACATGCGCTCGACGTAGAACTGCTGGTTCACCGGGTGAGAGCGGAACGGCACCATCGCCGGGTCGGCCTGCCAGCCGGTCTCGCCGATCACGATCGGCATCGCCTGCAGGCCCACCGCGTCCAGGCGCGCGCGCACCGCCGCATATTCGACCTTGGCGCGCGCCACCGCGGCGTCGACCATCGCCGCCGCACGGCGCGCCGGCGGCACACTGGCCTGGCGCCAGTCCCACAGGTGCGGGCTGTAGACCGAGTCGAGCACCGGGTAGGTGTGCATGGCGACGAAGTCGATGCGCGCGAGCACCGGCGACGGGTCCTGCTCCCGGGGGCCGTCGTGGGCGAAGAAGGCCCAGTTGTCGTCGGTGGTCACTGGCTGCTCCACCGCTGCGCGCACGCGCTCGATGAAGGCGCTCATCGCGGCGGTGTCGAAGCGGTTGAAGGACCAGCTCACCATCGTCTCGTTGCCCACGCTCACCGCCACCACGGTGTCGCGGAACTCGCGCGCCAGCGCGATGCCTCGCGCGAGCTCGGCCTCGTTGTAGGCCGGCGCGTCGTGCTGCACGTAGATGCCCAGCATGACCTTGATGTCGAGCCGGCGCTCGCGGATCACCCGCAGCGTGAGCCGCGCCACCTTGTCCGAGCTGTCGAAGATGCGGATCAGCGTGAAGCCGCTGTCGCGCAGCAGCTCGAGGTCCTGCCGGACCATCGCCTCGGTGATGACCTCGTGGTCGCGGTCGTCCACGTTCTTGGCCGTGCGGTACGGCGAGTAGGCGACCGCCTGGCGCGCGCCGAAATCGGCCGGCAGCGGGCGCAGCGCGGTCGCGGCGCCCGCAAACGATGCGAACGCCGCGAGCAGGCAGGCCGCGGCGGCCGCGCGCAGCCAGCGGCCGAAGTCGGACGCCGCGCGGGCATTACGGCCGGCGCTGGTAGACGCGCACATGCTCGACTTCCATCGCCACCGGGAACACGGTGTCGTCGACCGCACCTCCCAAGTCGCCGCCGACGGCGATGTTGAGGATCAGGAACTGCGACGCGTCGAACGGCCAGCGCTCGGGCCCCGTGCGCGGGTTGTTGTATTCGAAGTGCACGACGCCGTCGATGCCGAAGTGCACCGTGTCGGCCGTCCAGTGCATCTGATAGTCGTGGAACGCGGTACACGCGTCCGGTACCTGTCGTCCCGCGCCCGCCGGGTTGGCGCCGTGGCCGGCGGCGGTGTGCACGCTGCTGAACACGCGCCCCGGCTCGCGGCCGATGTGTTCCATGATGTCCAGTTCGCCGCCGGCCGGCCAGACGAGGGCGCTGTTGAGCATCCAGATCGCCGGCCAGGTGCCTTTGCCACAGGGCAGCTTGGCGCGGATCTCGAAGAAGCCGTAGGTCCACTCGCCCTTGCCCTGGGTGATGAGGCGGGTCGAGGTGTAGCGCTGGCCGCCCCAGTCGGGCGCGGACGACAGCGATTCCTTGCGCGCGGTGACGACCAACCGCCCGTCTTGCACACGCGCGTTCTCGGCGCGCGGCCCCGAGTAGTATTGAAGTTCGCGGTTGTGCCAGCCGGCCTTGTTCATTCCGGTGTCGTAGACCCACTTGGCCGCGTCGGGCAGGCCGTCGCGGTCGAACTCGTCGGACCAGACGAGGCGGTAGCCGGCGGGCACGGACAGCTTGGCGGAATCCGCAACGGAGGCGACCGGTGCGCAGGCCGCGAGCGTCAAGGCACTGGCCGCGAAGGCGGTATGGCAGCCGAAGGCCATCAGTCGTTTCGTGTGCAGCGATCGCATCGTGTCTTCTTTGTGCTCAGTTCACTCGTCGGCCGGCGGTGTCGAAGCGCAGCGCCCACGCTGCGTCGGGCAGCAGGCCGACCGCCTGGCCAGTGGCCAGGTCGGTGTGGCCGGGCCCGGCCTTGGCGTTCAGCAATTCGGCCAGGCCCTGCACGCGCAGGTGCAGGATCGAGGTGTCGCCGAGGTGCTCGGCCAGTTCGAGCGTCGCGGGAATGCCTGCGCCGGCTGCGCCCACTTGCAAGTGCTCGGCACGCAGGCCGACGCGAGACACGTTGGTGCCGACCGCGGGTGCGAGGCGATCCCACAGCGCACGGTGCGCGGCCGAGGCGCTGTCGCCCGGCCGCTCGATCAGGTTGATGCGCGGCGCGCCCAGGAAGCCGGCGACGAACTCGTTGGCCGGGGCGTTGTACAGATCCAGCGGCGCACCGAGCTGCTCGACGCGGCCCTGGTTGAAGACCGCGATGCGGTCGCCCATCGTCATCGCCTCGACCTGGTCGTGCGTGACGTAGATCATCGTGGTGCCGAGTTCCTGGTGCAGGCGCGACAGCTCGATGCGCATGTTCACGCGCAGCGCGGCGTCGAGATTGGACAGCGGCTCGTCGAACAGGAACACCTTGGGCTTGCGCACGATGGCGCGGCCGATCGCCACGCGCTGGCGCTGGCCACCCGACAGCTCCTTCGGATAGCGCCCCAGCAGCTCGGTGATGCGCAGCACCTCGGCGGCGCGCCGCACCTGCTCCGTGCGCGCGGCCTTGCCGACGCCGGCCATCTTGAGCGCGAAGCCCATGTTCTCGGCCACCGTCATGTGGGGGTACAACGCGTAGCTCTGGAACACCATCGCCGCGCCGCGGTCGGCGGCGCGCACCTCGTTGGCGCGCCGACCGTCGATCTGCAGTTCGCCGGCGCTGATCTCCTCCAGGCCCGCGATCATGCGCAGCAGCGTCGACTTGCCGCAGCCCGAGGGGCCGACGAAGACGAGGAACTCGCCGTCGCGCACATCGAGGTCGATGCCCTTGATGACCTCGACCTCGCCGTAGCGCTTGTGGATGCCCTTCAGGCTGACTTGGCCCATGTCAGTGGCGCCCGGCCGTTCCGAAGCCACTGAACGCCCCCTCGGGGGGCAGCGAGCGAAGTGAGCTTGGGGGTTTCATTTCACATCCTCCGCGCGTGGCAACGAGACAAGAACTCGCGGTACCACAGGGCGCTGTCCTTCAGGGTGCGCTGCTGCGTCGCGTAGTCGACATGCACGATGCCGAAGCGCTTGGCGTAGCCGCTGGACCACTCGAAGTTGTCCATCAGGCTCCACACCATGTAGCCGGCCATCGGGACGCCCTGCCTCATCGCCTCAGCGACCGCCGCGATGTGGGTGTGCAGGTAGTCGATGCGGTCGGCGTCGTGGACCCGCCCGTCGACCACCGGGTCCTTGAACGCGCCGCCGTTCTCGGTCACGTAGACCTTGGGCAGCCTGTACTCGCGGTGCAGCGTGAGCAGCAGCGCGGTCAGGCCGCGCGGATAGATCTCCCAGCCCATCTCGGTCAGCGCCAGGCCGCTCTTGGCCTTGTCGAACGAGCCGTCGGCGCTGGCGACCATGCGGAAGTAGTAGTTGATGCCCAGGTAGTCGATCGGCGTGGCGATCGCCGCCATGTCGCCGGCCTGGACCGCCGGGGCGTCGGCGCCCAGCGCGTCGAGCACCTCCGGCGGGTACTGACCCTTGAACAGCGGATCGAGGTACCAGCGGCGCCCGGCAGCATCGTCGAAACGGGCCTTCGCGACGTCGGCGGGCGAATCGGTGGCCGGCTCGACATGCGCCAGGTTGATGACGATGCCCAGCGGTGCGATACAGCCGTCGGCGCGCAGCGCCTGAACGGCCAGGCCGTGGCTCAACAGCAGGTGGTGGGCGACCTGGATCGCCGTCTTGCGGCTCTTGATGCCGGGGGCGAAGTCGCCGGTCTCGTGCCCGAGCACGGCGACGACCTGCGGCTCGTTGTGCGTGGCGATGGCTGCGACCCGGTCGCCCAGGCGGCGCCGCACACCGCGCGCATAGTCGACGAAGCGGTGCGCCGTGTCGCGCGCGGCCCAGCCGCCACGATCCTGCAGCGCCTGCGGCAGGTCCCAGTGGTACAGGGTCAGGAACGGTTTGACGCCGCGCGCCAGCAGCCCGTCGACGAGGCGCTCGTAGAAGTCCAGGCCCTTCGGGTTGCACGCGCCGGCGCCGTCGGGTTGCACGCGCGGCCACGACACCGAGAAGCGATAGGCGTCGACACCCAGTGACGCGATCAGGTCGAGGTCGCTGTCCAACCGGTGATAGTGGTCGCAGGCCACGTCGCCGTTGCTGGCATCGGCGATCGCGCCGGGCACGCGGCAGAAGCGGTCCCAGATCGATTCGCCCTTGCCGTCCTCGCGGGCGGCGCCCTCGATCTGGAAGGAACTCGTGGCCACGCCCCACTGGAAGTCGGGCGGGAACTGCTGGGCGAGATCGTCGGGGCGGTGCATGGTCGGGTCAGGGGGTCGTCGTCACTTGACGGCACCGGCGGTGAGGCCGGCAATCAGCTGCCGCGAGGAGACGGCGAACAGGATCAGCAGCGGTATGGTGGCGATCGCCGAGCCGGTCATCAGCGCACCCCACTCGGTGTTGACCGGGCTCTGCAGCGTGCGCAGTGCAAGCGGCAGGGTGTAGTTGTCCAGGCTGCGCATCACGATCAGCGGGCCGATGAAGTTGTTCCACGAGGCGATGAAGGTGATCAGCCCGAGCGTGCCGAGCGCCGGCTTCAACAGCGGCAGCACGATGCGCCAGTAGATCGCGAACTCGCCGCAGCCGTCCATGCGGGCAGCCTCGATCAGCTCCTTGGGCACCGCGGTGGCCGCGAACTGGCGCATCAGGAAGATGCCGAAGGCGCTGGCCGCGCCGGGGATGTAGAGAGCGCGGTGCTGGTCGATCCAGCCCAGCGCGTCCATGATCATGAAGGTCGGGATCATGCTCATGAACGAGGGCAGCAGCATCGTTGCCATCACGAGCGTGAACAGCGCCTTCTTGAAGCGGAACTCCATCAGCGCGAAGGCGTAGCCGCCCATCGAGCAGAACAGCAACGTCAGCGCGGTCGAGGCCAGTGCGACGTACAGGCTCCAGCCCAGGTTGCGCCAGAACGGCAACCGCTCGGTGAGGATCTTGAGGTTGGCCAGCAGGTCGTCACCGAACCACAGCGGCGGCGGCAGGTTGAAGATGTTCGCGCGCGACTGGGTCGCGAACACGAACATGAAGTAGAACGGCGCCAGCATGATCAGCGCGCCGACGCCGACCACGAGGTAGGCAGCCCATGGGGTCAGGCGATCCGACTTCACGCGCCGCCTCCACGAGGCTTGAAGGCGCGGTTGGTGAGCCAGGTCATCAGCGCCACGACGACGAACAGCAGCCACGACATGGCGCTGGCGCCACCGAAGTCGTTGAAGTCGAACGCCATGCGGTACAGGTACACGGCCGAGGTCATGGCCGACTGGTCGGCGCCGCCCTTGCCGCCGGTGAGGATGAAGGGCTCCTCGAACAGCTGCAGGCCGCCGATGACACTCAACGTGACGCCGAAGAAGATCATCGGCCTCAGACTCGGCAGCGTGATGTGGAAGAACTGCTGAAGCCGCCCCGCACCGTCCATCGTCGCGGCTTCGTAGAGATCCTTCGGGATCGTCTGCAGCGCAGCCAGGTAGAGCACCATGTTGAAGCCGATGTAGCGCCAGAACACGATGAAGGCGATTGCCGGCTTGATGTTCTCGGGCTTGCCCAGCCAGTCAATGTTCTCGATGCCGAACAGCGCGTGCAGCCCGGCGTTGATGAGACCGAAGTCGGTGGAGAACAGCGAGCTGAACATGATCGCGATCGCCACCGTCGAGGTGATGTAGGGCACGAAGTAGGCGCCGATCACGCCGTCGCGCAGGCGCTGGAACGAGGTGTGGATGAACACCGCCAGGGGGATCGCGACCAGGTGCTGCGGCACGCCGGAGGCCAAGGCGAGCCAGGCGGTGTTCTTCAGCGACTTCCAGAACCATTCGTCCTCGAGCGCGAAGGCGAAGTTCGCCAGGCCGACGGACTCCATCGCGTCGAGCCCGCTCGTCGGCTCCCACGACTGGAAAGCAAGGTAGAGCGAGAACAGCAGCGGGAACACGCCGAAGACCGCGAACAGCACCAAGAACGGACTGATGAAGACGTAGGGCGCCCAGCGCGGCGAGAGGCGGAGGAAGGCCGGCGCTTTCATGGTCAACGGTGGGCGCGGCGCGCGAGCAGGCGCTCGGCATCGGCCAGCGCCCGTCCGATGTCCTTGTCGTGGTCGAGCACGTTGTCGAGTTCGGTGCCGACGACCTCGTCGGCGAAGTTGTTCTGCTTGTGGACCTGCGTGGCCGTGATCCTGCGGGCCGCATCGCGCCACAACACGCGTGCCGGCTGCCCACCGAGGAAAGGCAGCGGCTGCTCGAAGAACGGGTCGTCGAGCGTCTCCAGCAGCGCCGGGAAGGCGTCCTGCGACTTGAAGGCCGCGAACTGCAGTTCGCGGTCGAGCGTGAGGAGCTGGATCAGCTCCCACGCCAACGCCTTGTTTTCGGGCGCGGCACGTCTCGGGATGGCGTAGAAGCTGCCGCCGTAGCTGACGAAGGTCTGCGCGGGCAGCTGCGCGGCGCGCCACAGGCCCTTGGTGCCGGGCGCGACCCAGTTGGCCATCTGCCCGACCATCCACGCGCCCGTCAAGTCGGTGGCCAGCGTGCCGCGCTTGAAACCCTCGGCCCACTCGTTGGACCAGGCGTTGACGCGCGCGTCGAGCTTGTTTCGCCGCACCTTGCGCGCCAATTCGAAGGCGCGCACGAAGCGCGGCGAGTTGACGAGCACGCGCGAGTCCTGGTCGAAGTACAGCCCTTCGCCGGGCTTCAAGCCGCTTCGGATGATGATGTCCTTGACGGCCTGCGCGTTGGAGATCAGGTAGGCACCGGTAGCGGCCTTGAGCTTGATGCCGGCGTCGACATAGGCCTCCCACGACGGCGTCAGGTCGGCCTCGGTGAGGCCCGCCTTGGCGAGCAGGTCGATGCGGTACAGCAGCGTGCCCGGGCCGATGTCCGTCGGCACGGCCACCACCGCGCCGCGGCGGTTGATCGCCTGGTCGTAGGCGTAGCGCACGAAGCGCGAGCGAAACCGGTCGATCCGGTAGGGCGGCTGCGCCAGGTCCTCCAGACCGCCGCCTTGCGAGAAGCGGCCGACGTAGCTGGACTCGAGTGCCATCACGTCGGGCAGGTACACCGAGGTCGACAATGCCGTGGTCATCGCGGTGTGGTGATCGGCGTACTGGCGGCTCACGACCTGGACCTCGACGTCCGGATGCAGACGTTGCCAGCGCTGCAGCGCGGCCTTCACGATCTCGTCGAGCTGCGGAAAGGCCGCAACCGTGAGCCGGCGCCGCGCCGCGGCGCGCACGCGCA
>JAOUIM010000468.1 GCA_029884035.1 Aquincola sp.
TGGGCGAGACGATCGCACCCAGCGCGAAGGCCACCGCCAGGGGCATGGCGGGCACGAGCCAGTGGACCAAGAAACCGACGGCCAGCACCGTCAGCACGACCAGGCCGAGGGCCAGCAGCAGCACCGGCCGCAGCACCTGCAGCAGATCGCGTCGCGGCAGCACGCGCGCATCGGCGAACAGCAGCGGCGGGATGAACAGCAGCAGGAACACCTCGGGGTCGACGACGACGCGACCGAGCCCGGGCAGCAGCGACGCCGCCGCGCCGGTGAAGACGAGAAAGATCGGCAGCCCGATCGGCGTGAAGCGCGCAAGCGCGCCGCCAAGGGCGGTGATCAGGAGCAGGACGAGGGCGAGTTCGATCAGCGGCATGGGCGCCGGCCAAGGATGGCAAGCGCATCTGGCCGCGGCTTGCGCAAGCGCAACCCGCCGGGGCAATGGCCGCGCATGCTTGCCGCGACGCCACCGTGCAGCCTGCAAGGGAGCCCGCACCATGAACCGTCTGTCGTCGCACACCCTGTTCGTCACGCTGTGCATCGCCGCCTTCGGTGCGCTCGCGCAGCCCGTCGTCACCTATTCCAAGTCGGGCGCGAGCTTCAGCGACGTGCGCGACGACCTGAAGGCCGCGATCGAGGCCCGCGGTCTGGTGATCGATTACCAGGCCCAGATCGGACGCATGCTGGAACGCACCGGCGCCGACGTCGGCTCGACCAAGCCATTGTTCGCCGATGCCCAGACGATGCAGTTCTGCAGCGCCAAGCTCTCGCGCAAGACCATGGAAGCCGACCCGGCCAACGTGGTGATGTGCCCCTACTCGATCGTCGTCTACGCCACCGCCGCGAAACCCGACCAGGTGTTCGTGGCCTATCGGCGGCCGATGCGCCCGGGGGGCGGGCCGGCGTCGCGCGCCGCACTGGCCGAAGTCGACACGCTGCTCAACAGCATCGCGCGCGAGGCCGTCGGCCGCAAGTAGCGCTGTGCGCCGCCCGCGGCGTGTCGCGTGCAGCACACCCTGCCCGGCTGCAACGGGCGGTAATGGCTTGTCTTGCGACAGGTCAAGCACCCGCGCCGCGATCGGCGTAGCTTGGCACCCATTCCGTCGCACGCTCGGCGGTATCTGCCGATGCCGAGGAAACCCCACGCGAAAAACGCTACCGGCCGCCGAACAGGCGCGCTGCGGGGCATCGGGCAGGTGAGCGGGCGACGGTTGCGTGTCCGCAGCGCATGCCGGTCCGACTCGGGAAGCAGGGCCTCATGAACGCAACTGCCAACAGCTCGACGCGCTTTCGCATCGTCGCGCGCGAGGATTTTTCCGACGTCACCTACCTGCTGGAGATCGAACACCCGCAGATGGCGCGTGCCGCGCGCGCCGGCCAGTTCGTGATCGTGATGGCCGAGGAGCACGGCGAGCGCATCCCGCTCACGCTGGCGGACTTCGACCGCGACAAGGGCACGATCACGCTCGTGATCCAGGCGGTCGGCAAGACGACCCGGGCGATGCAGCAGTCCTGCCGCGTCGGCACCAGCCTGTACGCGGTGGTCGGGCCGATGGGCATCCCCAGCCACATCGGGCGCCAGAAGAAGGTGGTGTGCGTCGGCGGCGGTCTGGGCGTCGCGCCGGTTTTCCCGCAGGCGCGCGCCTACCACGAGCAGGGCGCCCACGTCATCGGCGTGATCGGCTTTCGCAACCGCGACCTGATCTTCTGGCAGGACAAGTTCGGTGCCGTGTGCGACGAGCTCATCGTGTGCACCGACGACGGCTCGGCCGGCCTGAAGGGCCGCGTGACCGAGGGGCTGACGCAGGCGCTGGCGCGCCACGACGACATCGACGAAGTGGTGGCGATCGGCCCGCCGGTGATGATGAAGGGCTGCGCCGATGTCACGCGCGCGCGGGGCATCCACACCGTGGTGAGCCTGAACCCGGTGATGGTCGACGGCACCGGCATGTGCGGCGGCTGCCGCGTGAAGATCGGCGATGCGGTCAAGTTCGCCTGCGTCGACGGCCCGGACTTCGACGGCCACCTGGTCGACTTCGACGATCTCACGGCGCGGCTGGTCCGCTACAAGCGCGCCGAGGGCGAGGCGATGGTGCGCTTCGAGGAGAGCTGCCGCATGCGCGACGAGGCCGAGCGTGCGGCGCGGGCCGAGGCCACCGCGGGCGATCTCGACCTGTCGGTCGACCGCCCGTCCACCGACGCCTAGCCGATTGCCAGGAGCCGAGCACCATGGCCGCACAAACCACGAAGCCCAAGAAGAAGACGATCCGCACGATCCCGCAGGAGCGCACGCCCTGCCCCGAGCAGGACCCCGCGATCCGCGCCCGCAACTTCGACGAGGTGTCGCTCGGCTACGGCCTCGAGCAGGCGCTGGTGGAGGCCGAGCGCTGCCTGCAGTGCGCCGACGAACCGTGCGTGCGCGGCTGCCCGGTTGGCATCGACATTCCGGGCTTCATCAAGAAGATCTCCGAGAAGCATCTGCACGGCGCCTACGACATCATCACCGACACCAACCTGCTGCCCTCGGTGTGCGGACGCGTGTGCCCGCAGGAGAACCAGTGCGAGGGCGTGTGCACGGTCGGCGAGACGCTCGAGCCGGTGGCGATCGGGCGGCTCGAGCGCTTCGTTGGCGACACCGCGATTCGCGAAGGCTGGGCCAACGTGCCCTACATCGAGCCCGCCGGTCTGCGCGTGGGCATCGTGGGCGCCGGCCCAGCGGGCATGGCCTGCGCGGCCGACATGGCCAAGGCCGGCTGCGAAGTGGTGGTCTACGAGGCGTTCCACCAGCCCGGCGGCGTGCTCAAGTACGGCATCCCCGATTTCCGCCTGCCCAACGAGGTGATCGACGCCGAGATCCGCAAGCTCGAGG
>JAOUIM010000081.1 GCA_029884035.1 Aquincola sp.
GGTCCGATCGTGATCGGGTCTCGCAGGACACCGGACTCGTAGCGCTTCACGCGCGCGACCTCCTTGGCCTGCTGCTGCGCGGTGAGGTTCTTGTGCACGATCCCGATGCCGCCCTCCTGGGCGATCGCAATGGCCAGCCGCGCTTCGGTCACGGTGTCCATTGCAGCGGACACCAGCGGCAGGTTCAGCGTGATGTTGCGCGACAGTCGGGTCGCGAGGCTGGTGTCGCGCGGCAGGACTTTCGAGTACGCCGGGACCAGCAACACGTCGTCGAAGGTCAGCGCTTTGCCAAGAAGGCGCATGGGGAACGAGGCTCCAGACGCAAAAGTCGATTATACGGACCGTGACATCCGTCTCTGCCCACCCGCAGGTCCGCGCACTACACTGGACGCATGCCTTTCGCCTGCCCGCCCATGAAACGCCTTGCCGCCGCCTGCCTGACCGTCGTGATCTGCGGCATCGCATGGGCGCAATCGGCACCTGCGACGGTGACCTGGAAATGGCGCGATGGCAGCGGACGGATCGTCTGGAGCGACACGCCGCCCCCGGGGTCCGTGCCGGAGAAGGACATCCTCGAGCGGCCGTTTGCAAGCACGCGATCGCGCGCCAACGCAGCGCAGCCGACCGCGGCCGCCTCTGCGGCCTCAGGTGCCGCCGCGCAAGGGACGCCAGTCTCGCGGATCGATCCCGAACTCGAAGCGCGGCGCAAGAAGGCCGCCGACGAACAGCTGGCCCAGCAGAAGGCCCAGGACGAGAAGACGGCTGCGGCCAAGGCGGAAAACTGCGCCCGCGCCCGCGGCCATCTGGCAGCCCTCAATGAAGGCATGCGGATGACGCGCACCAACGAGAAGGGCGAGCGTGAGGTGCTCGACGACAAGCAGCGCGCCGAGGAAATCCAGCGCACGCGCGGCGTGATCGCGAGCGACTGCCGCTAGACCTTGCGCGCTGCGGCGCGCAATGAAGTGATCGTGGCGCGCGGCGAGATCACCTCGGTGTCCAGACGCAGGTGGATCAGGCCCGGTGTCGGCGCGGCCAGCGCTTCGCTGAAGGCGGACTCGAACGCGTCGGTGCGATCCGCCGTCCACGCCCGCCAGCCGTAAGCGCGCCCCAGCGCCGCGAAGTCGGGGTTGACGAGGTCGCTGCCACTGACCCGGCCCGGGTACTCGCGCTCCTGGTGCATGCGGATCGTGCCGTAGCTGGCGTTGTCGACCACCACGCTGATCAGCCGGCCTGCCCCGGTGCCCGCACCAAAGGCGCGCGCCGTGGCGAGTTCCTGGCCGGTCATCAGGAAGTCGCCATCCCCTGCGATGTTGACGACCGAGCGCTGCGGATACAACAGCGAGGCCGCCACCGCAGCCGGCACGCCGTAGCCCATCGCACCGGAGGTCGGGGCGAGCTGCGTGCGGCCATGGTGCTGCAGGCCGGGATAGCGAAGGTAGCGATGCAGCCACGCGCTGAAATTGCCGGCACCGTTCGTGTAGACCGTGTCGGGCGGCGCGAGCCGCGCGATCGTCTTTATCACGGCGGCCATGTCCATCGGAGCGACGGGCGTCGACACCTGATTGGCCTCGAAGTCGGCATGCGCGGACGCGGTCCACGCGCCCCAACGTACGCCCTGCGGCGGCGGCTCGAGCGCGGCAAGCGCATGGCCGGCCTGCGCGAGCGAGGCCTGGATCAGCAGGTCGGCGGCGTAGACGCGCCCCAGTTCCTCCGCTCCAGCGTGCAAGTGGACCAGACGTTGCACCGGCCGCGGCACCGCGAGGTGGCCGTATCCGCCAGTGGTCATCTCGCCCAAACGCAAGCCGACCGCCAGCACCAGGTCGGCCTCGCGCAAACGCGTCGCGAGCTTCGGATTGATCCCGATGCCGACGTCGCCCGCGTACTGCGGGTGTCGGTTGTCAAAGCTGTCCTGGAACCGGAACCCGCAGCCGACCGGCAATTGCCAAGCTTCGGCGAAACGCTGCAGCGCGCGAGCACCGTCAGCGGTCCAGCCCGAACCGCCGACGATCATGAAGGGTTGCGTCGCACCAAGCAGCATGCGGCGCAATTCGATCATTGAGCCTGGTGCGGGCCAGGCCTGTGCCGCCTGCACCCGTGTCAGCACGGGCGCATCGGTGGCGCTGGTCAGCATGTCCTCGGGCAGCACGAGCACGACGGGACCCGGTCGGCCCTGCAAGGCGGTGTGGAAGGCTCGTGCCACGTATTCGGGCAGCCGACCCGCGTCGTGAACCTCGCCGACCCATTTGGCCATGCCCAGCGTTCCGGGGCCGAAGACCTGACGGTAATCGAGTTCCTGGAACGCCTCGCGATCACGCTGGTCGCTCGCGACCTGGCCGACGAAGAGCACCATCGGTGTCGAGTCCTGGAACGCGGTGTGCAACCCGATGGCCGCATTGCTGGCGCCGGGGCCTCGCGTGACGAAACACACGCCCGGCCAGCCCGACAGCTTGCCTTGGGCCTCGGCCATGAACGCCGCACCCCCTTCATGCCGGCATGCGATGAAGCGGATGCGGTCGCGATGCTCGTGGAAGCCGTCCAGCACAGCGAGGTAGCTCTCGCCGGGCACGCCGAACACGGTATCGATACCCTGTGCGATCAGGGCCTCGACGAGCGCATGCCCACCTGGTCGCATAGCCACTGCCATCACGCCGCGACGCGACGCGTGTTCAGGGCCACGCGCAGGCCGACCAGTGACGCCGAAACGACACCGAGCATCAACGCGAGCGCCGCAGCCTGGAATACGCCGCCTGCATGACCCCGGTCGAGGATCGCGCCAAACACCGGCGCTGACAGCGCGAATCCGATGTCAAGACCCGAGTACACCGTGCCGTAGACGCGGCCGGTGGCCCCAGGGGGCGATGCGCGCTTGATCAACATGTCGCGCGACGGCCCCGCCAGGCCCGTGCCCAGCCCCGCGAGAGCAGTCACGACCAGCGCAACCGCACCGGGCAACCAGCCACTGCCGGCAAGCATCAGCAGGGCTGCAGAACCCGCAAGGCACAGGCCGATCGTGCGCTCGAGGCGCTCGGCTCGCGCGGCAAGGAAGCCGCCCAGGAGGATGCCGATTGCGCCGGCCACCATATAGGCGCTGACGACGTAGGCGGTGACGTCGGCAGGCAGGCCGTAGAGGCGACTCAACGCCGGCCCGGCGAAGCCCTGGATCGCGGACAGCGCGCAGGTCGAGAAGAAGAAGAACAGGAAGCACAGCCACACCGACGGCAAGCGCAGGAAGGCGAAAGTGCTCTCGGCGGCGGCCGCCACGACCGTCGGCGAGCCGGGCGCCGCGGTCCGCACCCCGACGCGATCGTCGATCGCCCGGCGCTGCCAGACCATCACGAGGAGAACGGCGAGTGCCCACAGCGCGCAACCCACCATCGCGAAGCGCCATGAGCCCGTCACGTCGGTCACGACGTGGTGGAACAACGGCGCGGCTGCCCATCCCAGATTGCCGCTGATGCCATGCACGGAGAATGCATGCCCGAGCCTCGGTGGCGATACGCGCATGTTGAGGATCGTGAAGTCGACCGGGTGGAAGGGCGAATTGCCCAGACCGGCGAGTGCCGCGGCCAACATCAGTCCGTTCAGATCGTGGGCCGCGGACGCCACCATGGCCGCGGCGGCGAAACAGCCGAGCGCCGCGAACAGCACCGGCCTTGCACCGACCCGGTCAACGAGGAATCCGGCCAGCGCCTGACCGATGCCGGAGATGACGAAGAACAGGGTGACGACAAGGCCCAGTTGCGCATAGCTGACCCCAAGGTCCCGCACGAACAAGGGGAACAGTGGCGGCAACAGCATGTGGAAGAAGTGCGACGTGCCGTGCGCCAGCGCAACCAAGCCGATCGTCAGTGCATCCTGGCGACCTGGGGCGGCCACTTCTTGGGAACTCATCGGTCAATGGTATCGAATCGTGGCCGCGCGACGTGGGCAGCCCCGCGCGAGTGTGTCCGCAAGTGAGCGATGTGTCGTTCGGAGACCGTCGCGTCGACATGGTTGCGTGTGGGCACCAGACATCGCGCGGACGCGCTACGCTCGGAGCCACTCATCCATCCGACATGGGGCGCCTTGTGCTGAAGTCGTTGTTCGGAGAACTGGTCCCGACGCCTGTCAAACCCGGCAGCGTGATGCCCGAGTTCGCTGCCACCGCGGTGCTCGAAAGCACCGACACGCGCGTGACGGACGATGGCCGCATGCTCGACCGGCACCAGCAGGATCTCTTCGTGAACGGCTCGCCCGCGGCTGCCATGCGTGCCCACCTCGCCGGCACGAAGCATGTGCCCGAAGTGCGCACGATCACCCTGCTCGACCCCACGCGGCTGTGGGCGCCGGGTGTTGTCAAGGCCCTGTCCGACGCCACCGGCCAGCCGGTCGAGCGTCTGCACCTGCGCGAGCAGTCGACGTTGCGCATCCTCGCCACGCTGGAGCGAACGATCGTGCCGCGCCGGGGCGACGCGACGCTGAAGATCTACCACGCCGACCTGCGAGTGGCCGAAGGCGAGAACCTCGCGATCCCGTTCGTGCTGATGGAGCGCAGCCAGATGGCTGCCGTGATCGTCGGCCCGATGGTGCTCGAGGAAGTCGAGGCCATGCTGCAGGCGCTGCGCACCGCCGTACGCGAGCCAAGTTGGAACTGCGACACGCTGTTGTTCCTGCTACCGCCGAACGCGCTGTGGATCGCTGGCAAGATCGCGAGTATTGGATGGCCGACATCGCTGCATGTCGAGGTGCTCGATGAACCGCTGACGGGTACCTCGTCGGTCTGGAACGCACTGCTGGCGGCGTGGGACCGATTGCAGGGCTCGGGCGATCAGAGTGCCGACCCGGCGGCGGTCGACGCCCGCAACGTGGCGCGCCACCTGCGCATGGTGATGATGACCGATGGCGTGCTGGGCGTGGCGCTTGCGGATGCCAACGATGGTGACCTGCTCGCCGGTGAATCCAGGAGCAACGCGGTTGACCTGGCTCGCGCGAGCGCCGCGCTGGCGCCCGTGCTGCGGGCGCATCGGCTGGCCCACGACGCGATGGGTCTGCCTGGCACGCTCGAGGAGTTCACCGTCGCGGCCGGCACGAGCTACCACCTGGTGCGCCCGCTCGTGCGGCGACCAAACCAGTTCCTCTTCGCGAGGCTGGAGCGCTCGCACGCGAACCTGGCGCTGCTCAAGTTCAAGCTCGCCGAGGCCGAACGCAATCTCGGCTGAGGGGTACGATTCGGGCGTCGCCATGAGCACGCCCGCCATGACCCAGGTTCTGTTTGACTACACGCGCCAAGACGCGAGCGGCGCAAGCCGCATCGAGCATGCCTGGGCGCGTGTGCCGAGGGCCCCCGCGCCGGCCGAGCGCGCCGCGCTGAAGAACCGGGCCAAGGCCCTGCTGGCCGAGCATGGCGCGGTGCTCGTCGCGCACTACTACGTCGACGGCGACCTGCAGGATCTGGCGCAGGAAACCGGAGGCTGCGTCGCCGACTCGTTGGAGATGGCTCGCTTCGGTCGCGACCACGCGGCCGAGACCTTGGTGGTCGCGGGGGTGCGGTTCATGGGCGAGACGGCCAAGATCCTGTCTCCGCACAAGCGGGTGCTGATGCCCGACCTCGAGGCGACATGCTCCCTTGATCTGGGGTGCCCGCCGGACGAGTTTGCCGCCTTCTGCGATGCGCATCCCGATCGCAAGGTCGTGGTCTACGCGAACACCAGTGCTGCGGTGAAGGCACGGGCCGACTGGATGGTGACCAGCTCCTGCGCGCTCGCCATCGTTGGCCACCTGCACGAGCGCGGCGAGCGGGTGCTGTGGGCGCCCGACAAGCACCTGGGCCGCTACATCCAGGCGCAGACCGGTGCAGACATGCTGATGTGGAACGGCGCGTGCATCGTGCACGACGAGTTCAGGGGCCTCGAGCTCGAGTTGCTGCGACGCGAGCATCCGGACGCGATGGTGCTGGTGCATCCCGAGTCGCCCCAGAGCGTGGTGACCCAGGCCGACGTGGTCGGATCGACGTCCCAGCTGCTCAAGGCGGTGGTCGACGGCACCGCGCGCGAGTACATCGTCGCCACCGACAACGGCATGTTCCACCGGATGCGCCAGCTGGCGCCGGGCAAGGCGCTGATCGAGGCGCCAACGGCGGGCAAGAGCGCAACGTGCAAGAGCTGCGCCCATTGCCCGTGGATGGCGATGAACGCGACGCAGGGGCTGATCAAGTGCCTGGAAACGGGTCGGGGCGAGATCCGGGTGGCCGAACCGACGCGCACGAAGGCGCTGGGCTGCATCGACCGCATGCTGGCCTTCGTGGCGGCGAATCCTGCCGCGCTGGCGCAGCCGCAGCGCGGCTTCGTCAGGAACCTCGGCAGCGCCTGATCAGCGCACCAGCACGGTCGGGAAGCTGACCGGCAACGTGCGCGGGTAGTCGCGGCTGAAATGCAGACCGCGGCTCTCGTGCCGCGACAGCGCCGAGCGCACGATCATTTCGGCGCAGTCGACGAGATTGCGCAGCTCGAGCAGGTCGCGCGTGACCCGGAAATTGGCGTAGTACTCGTCGATTTCGCTGCGCAGCAGGTCGATCCGGTGCAGTGCGCGCTCGAGCCGCTTGGTCGTGCGGACGATGCCCACGTAGTTCCACATCAGCAGGCGCAATTCGTCCCAGTTGTGTGCGATCACGACCTGCTCATCGGCGTTCTCGACCTGGCTCTCGTCCCAGGGCGGGAGCCCGGGTGCCTCCCCGATCGGCTCGGCCGCAATGGCATGGGCGCAGGTGTGACCCAGCACCACGCACTCGAGCAGCGAATTGCTCGCCAGCCGGTTCGCTCCGTGCAGGCCGGTGTAGGTTGTCTCGCCGACGGCATACAGCCCCGGCAGGTCCGCCCGGCCCTCGAGGTCGGTGACCACGCCCCCGCAGGTGTAGTGCGCGGCCGGCACGACGGGGATCGGCTGGCGCGCGATGTCGATGCCCAGCTTGAGGCAGCGCGCGTGGATGGTCGGGAAATGCTCCTTGAGGAAGGTCTCGCCCAAAGGCGTCGCGTCGAGCCACACATGGTCCAGGCCGTGCTTCTTCATCTCGAAGTCGATCGCGCGCGCCACGATGTCTCTGGGCGCCAGCTCCGCCCGTTCGTCGTGCGCGGGCATGAAGCGGGTGCCGCCAGGAACGCCCGGCCCCAGGCTGGGCAGCTTGAGCTGGGCCCCCTCGCCGCGCAGCGCCTCGGTGATCAGGAAGCTGCGCTCCTGCGGGTGGTACAGGCAGGTCGGGTGGAACTGGATGAACTCCATGTTGCCGACGCGGCATCCCGCACGCCAGGCCATCGCAATGCCGTCGCCGGTCGACGTGTCGGGGTTGCTGGTGTAGCGGTAGACCTTGCCGACGCCGCCGGTGGCCAGCACCACGGCCGACGCCGCCAGTGTCTCGACCCGCGCGCGATCGATGTCCAGCGCATACACGCCGTAGCAGCGTTGCACCTCCTCGCGCTTCAATAGACGGGAGGTGATCAGGTCCACCGCCATCCAGCGCTCGCGAAGGTCGATGTTCGGGTGTGCGCGCGCCTTGGCCAGCAGTGCTTCGTGGATCGCATGCCCGGTTGCATCGGCGGCATGCGCGATGCGGCGCACCGCATGGCCACCCTCGCGTGTCAGATGCAAGCCGAGCGGGCCTTCGGGGTCGGGCGAGAACGGCACGCCCTCGCCCACCAGCCAGCCGATCGCCTCTGCGCTGCGCTGGGCAATGAAGCGCGCCGTGTGCTCGTCCACCAGGCCTGCGCCGGCATCCTGCGTGTCGCGAACGTGCGACTCGACGCTGTCGTCGCTGCCGAGGACGCCAACGATGCCCCCCTGCGCCCATGCCGTGGCCGCCTCGGCTAGGCTGCGCTTGGCCAGCACGACCACGCGGCGCTCGGCCGCCAGGCGCAGAGCGACCGTCAGGCCGGCAAGGCCGGCACCGATCACAACGACCGTCGGGGGGCGTGAAGGACTGCTGACCATGGCCCGATTCTAGGAGGCCGCCTGCAAACAGCCACGCGGCACTGCCTTTCGGCGCCTTACACTGTCGCGCGCGCCCGTGCGCCCTGCCGCTTCGCCGACTGCCATGACCAAGCCGATCCACGACATGTCCACCTGGGATGCGTCGGCGCATCCGTCTCGCGCCTTCGAGGAGGATGAGGTCTGGGAAGCCACGCGGCAGCAGACCGCGATGGCCACGCAGATGATGCGTGACAAGGACGAATACCTCGCCGATGCCTACAAGCATGTCGGACGCCAGGTCGGCGTGTCGCAGTGGGAGCTGTTCGTTGCGTGCGAGCCCGCCGAGGCGATGCAGCAACAGTTCGAGGCCCACCAGCCCGAGTTCATCGCGCTGCACGACATCGGCACGCAATCGTCACGCCGCATGCTGGCCGGCTTGGCCGCGGCAGCGGGCCGCCCGGTGCATCAGCTCCATATCAGGCGCCAGGGCCTCGGGATGCCGCTGGCGCGCATTGAGTTCGTCGAACTGGTGTGCAAGCCCGATCGGCCGCCGCTACGGTTGTATTCGACCGAAGTCGACGCCGATACTGCGCAGCGCCGACGCTTGGCACGCACGCTGCTCGGCTACAGCCGCCTGGGCGTCGTGATGGTGGGCGACCTGCCACCGCATGCGCTGAGCTCATCGCTGCTGCCCCTGCGCGATGCAATCAGCGAGGGCCCCTGGTTCAATCGTGAACTGCTGCTGTTGCCCCTGGCCGGCGCAGCGGCACTCGCAGGTCAGGCCGCGCACCTGGCCAACGGGACGTCCGTCAAGGTGCTGACCACGCCGCTCGTCAAGCGCCCGGCAGAGGCCTGGGCTTACCTGCGTGCATCGTGGCACAAGCTGCGTGTCGCGCTCGCGGACGACGCGATCGACCTGCCGGAACTGCTCGACTCGGTGCGCCCGGATGCCGCGTCCGCGAGTGCCGAAATGCCGGGCGGTCAGTCCGCGTCGGCCGCCCCGGCACGCCCGCCGCTGGTGATGCAGCCCATGCCCGCGGTCAAGGCGGCCGAGGCGCCCGCATCGACCGACCCGGCGCTGGCCAGCTACGTGCGCAAGTGCGGCGAGCTCAAGGGCATGGTCAGTTGCTGCGTCTTCGAACTCGCCTCGCAGCGCACCATTGCCAGTGCGTCGCAAAGCAGCGGGCGTCCCGGCCCGGCAGCACTGGCGACGCATGGCGCGTCGCTGATGGCCTCGATGGCCGAGGCCGCGCACGCGCTGCATCTTGGCGACGCGCCGCCCGACGCCGCGATCACGCTCGACCAGCATCACCTGCTGATTCGTACCGTGCCCGGGCGGCGGGGCCTCGCGATGCACGCGGTGCTCGACAAGGCGCAGGCCAACCTCACGCTGGTGCGGCTGCAACTCCAGCGGCTGGACATCGCCCTCGAGGAAGGCGCGACGCGCTGAGCCCGCCCCGGCGGGCACCCGCTCAGTGCACGACGCGCTCGAAGACGAAGTCTTCGCCCTCGATGTCCACCGGCACGACGTCCTTCGGGCCGAACCGGCCTTCCAGGATCAGCTTGGACACCGGGTTCTCGATGCGTTGCTGGATCGCGCGCTTGAGCGGCCGCGCGCCGAACACCGGATCGAACCCGACCTTTGCCAATGCCGCGACGGCAGCAGCGGAGACGTCCAGCCCCAGTTCCATGCGCGCGAGCCGCGCTTCCAGCGTCTTGAGCTGGATCTTGGCGATCGACTCGATGTGCTTGCTGTCCAGCGCGTGGAACACCACCGTCTCGTCGATGCGATTGAGGAACTCGGGTCGGAAATGGCTCTTGACCTCGGTCCACACCGCCTCGCGGATCAGTTCGCTGTCCTGCCCCGCCATCTGCATGATCATGTGCGAGCCGAGGTTGCTCGTCATCACGATGACGGTGTTCTTGAAGTCCACGGTGCGGCCCTGGCCATCGGTCAGTCGCCCATCGTCGAGCACCTGCAGCAGGACGTTGAAGACATCCGGGTGCGCCTTCTCCACCTCGTCGAGCAGCAGCACGCTGTAGGGCTTGCGGCGCACGGCCTCGGTGAGATAGCCGCCTTCCTCGTAGCCGACATAGCCCGGCGGCGCGCCGATCAGGCGGCTCACGGAGTGCTTCTCCATGAATTCGCTCATGTCGATGCGCACCATGTGGTCTTCACTGTCGAACAGGAAGTTCGCGAGCGCCTTGCACAGCTCGGTCTTGCCCACCCCGGTGGGGCCCAGAAACAAGAAGGAGCCGTAGGGGCGGTTCGGGTCGGACAACCCGGCACGCGAGCGGCGGATCGCATTGGCCACCGCCGTGATCGCCTCGTCCTGGCCGACCACGCGCTCGTGCAGCTTGGCTTCCATCTGCAGCAGCTTGTCGCGCTCGCCCTGCATCAGCTTGGACACCGGAATGCCGGTCGAGCGTGACACCACCTCGGCGATCTCCTCGGCGCCGACCATCGTGCGCAGCAACTGCGGCTTGCCGCCGCCTTTCTTGCCGGTTTCCTTGGCCTGCGCCTCCTTCAGGCGCTTCTCGAGTTCGGGCAGCCTGCCGTACTGCAGTTCGGCCACCTTGTCGAAGTTGCCCTTGCGCTTGAGTTCCTCGATCTGCTGCTTGATCGCCTCGATCTCTTCCTTGACGTGGGCGCTGCCTTGCGCGGTCGCCTTCTCGCTCTTCCAGATCTCTTCCAGGTCGGTGTACTCGCGCTCGAGCTTGGCGATCTCCCCCTCGATCAGGCCCATGCGCTTGATCGACGCCTCGTCCTTCTCCTTGCGCACCGCCTCGCGTTCGATCTTGAGCTGGATCAGTCGGCGGTCGAGCTTGTCCATCGCCTCGGGCTTGGAGTCGATCTCGATCTTGATCTTGGCCGCCGCCTCGTCGATCAGGTCGATCGCCTTGTCAGGCAGGAAGCGGTCGGTGATGTAGCGGTGACTGAGCTCGGCCGCCGCCACGATGGCCGGGTCGGTGATCTCCACACCGTGGTGCACTTCGTACTTGTCCTGCAGGCCGCGCAGGATCGCGATCGTGGCCTCGACTGTCGGCTCGTCGACCAGCACCTTCTGGAAACGACGCTCCAGCGCCGCGTCCTTCTCGACGTACTTGCGGTACTCGTCGAGCGTGGTCGCGCCGATGCAGTGCAGTTCGCCGCGCGCCAGTGCGGGCTTCAACATGTTGCCCGCGTCGATCGCGCCCTCGGCCTTGCCGGCGCCAACCATCGTGTGCAACTCGTCGATGAACAGGATGATCCGGCCCTCGTCGGCCGCCACTTCCTTGAGCACGGCCTTGAGCCGCTCCTCGAACTCGCCCCGGTACTTGGCACCGGCCAGCAGGCCTGCCATGTCCAGCGACAGCACGCGCTTGTCCTTCAGCGTCTCGGGCACCTCGCCGGCGACGATCCGCTGTGCAAGACCCTCGACGATCGCCGTCTTGCCCACGCCCGGCTCGCCGATCAGCACCGGGTTGTT
>JAOUIM010000082.1 GCA_029884035.1 Aquincola sp.
GTCGGTCATGTGCAACAGCGACACCGCGCCCGACCCCTTGAACGGCGCCGGGGCGTCGTAGGGAGAGGCTGCCTGCGCGTGAGCCGTGCGGCCAAGGCCGAACCCGGCAGCGCCTGCGGCGGCGAGTAGCTGCGCGAACTCGCGCCGATTCATCGAGGCCACGCGTTCACCAGGCACTTCCGGTCGTGCAGCGGCCCCATCTCATGCCACATCTGAATTGGACGGTCATCGCACCGATCCCCACCGCGGTTCCATCCGCAACATCATCCACATGGCGGCCGTCGCTCGCCCTCGGGTCTTGCACCACCTGCGGAGCGGTTTACTGTGCCCCGTACCGGTTTCTTCGGCTGGCCGTGGTGGCGCAGCCGATCCCTGTGAGTGCCGCGGGCGCCGGCGCATGGCGGATCCGGGAACCGGGGACGTTCATGGGTGGAGATCAGCGCAGGAACGCGTCGTAGCCGGTCTTGGCGATCAGTGCTGCCACGACCATGATGAACACGCCGCGAACGAACCCGGCGCCATGCTTGAGCGCCAACCGCGTGCCGACCAGGCTGCCCGCCACGTTGGCCAGTGCGATGACGAGTGCGAGGTGCCACCACACATGGCCCTTCCATGCGAACAGCGCCAGCGCCGCGGCATTGGTGGCGGTGTTCAGAAGCTTGGCGCACGCGCTCGCATGCAGGAAGTCATAGCCGAGCGTGCGCACGAACAGGAAGACGAAGAAGCTGCCCGTGCCCGGGCCGAAGAAGCCGTCGTAGACACCCACCACGGCGCCAAGGCCCGAGGCCCACGCCGCCTCGCGCGCGCCGGCGAAACGTGGCGCGTGGTTGCGACCCATGTCCTTCCTCGCCAAGGTGTAGACGAGCACGGCCGCCAGCACGAAGGGCAGCGCCCGCTTCAGCCCTTCGGCGCTGACCAGCGTCACGACCCAAGCCCCGACAAAGCTGCCCAGCAACGCGGTGACCACCGCGGGCCATAGCGTGCCCCAACGCAAGGTGACGCGGCGCGCGTACTGCAGCGTCGCCCAGGCCGTGCCCCATACTGCTCCGCCCTTGTTGGTGCCCAGCAAGGTCGCAGGCATGGCCTGCGGATACAGGGCGAATAGCGCGGGCACGAGCACAAGCCCGCCACCGCCGACGATGGCGTCGACAAATCCGGCCAGGCCAGCGGCCAGCGCCACCATGGCCAGCTCGGGCCAGGCGGACAGCGCGAGTTCGGTCATCGAGGGATTGTCCCGGCCCCTTGACGTGCAACGCCGGGGACGCAATCGCTGCGCGCCCGGCGCCAGTCGCTCACGCGGCGGCGTCGTGCGCCGTGTCGCCGGCGACCGGCACGTCGACTGCCCTCGCGGGACCGAAGCGGAACACGAAGCGCGCACCGCAGCCTGGTTCGCCGCGCGCGCTCACGTGCCCGGCGTGGCGTTCGACGATCCGCCGAACGATCGACAGCCCGAGGCCGGTACCCTGAAACTGCTCGCTGCGGTGCAGGCGGACAAAAGGCTGGAACAGGGTCGCCGCCTGCGCGTCATCGAACCCGGCGCCATTGTCCTGGACGAAGAACATGCCGTCGCCGCCATCGCTGTCGCTTCCAAACTCGACACGAGGCGCGTTGACTTCTCGCGTGAACTTGGCTGCGTTGCCCAGAAGGTTCATCAGCACCACGCGCGCAAGCGCGGCACTGCAGTGCGCAACCAGACCGGGCTGAACGACCCACTGCACAGGCGCCTTGCGTTCGAGCCAGGGCAGGTCGGCAATCACGCTTCCGGCCAGTGCGCTCAGGTCCACCGGCTCGAGCAGCAATGCGGTCGAGGTCGAGCGCGCGAGCTCGAGCAGCGCGGTCACCGTGTGCGACATCTCACGCGCGGCCTGTCCGGTCAGGCGCAGCCACTCGCGCTCGTCGGGGCTGAGGCGGTCCCAGGCGCGGCTCTTGATCATGTCCGACAATCCCACCACCTGACCGATCGGCGTGCGCAGCTCGTGCGCGAGCTGGCGCGAGAACGCTTCGAGGTCGCGGTTGGTCTGCTCCAGCTCGGAAGTGCGCTCGGCCACCAGACGCTCGAGCTGTTCGTTGCGGGTGAGCAGGAGTCGCTCGGCACGCTTCTTGAGCGTGATGTCGCGCCCCACGCCGTGGTATCCGAGGAACTCGCCGCGTTCGTCGAGACGCGGAACGCCGCTGATCGACACCCAGCGCAGTGAGCGCCCGCCCTGGCGCACTGCGAACTCGAAACCTCGAAACGGTCGGTGCGCGTCGAGGTCTGCGCGATGCGCGGCCCACTCGGTCGCGCTCGCGCCGTCGCTGTACACCTCCCAACGCGCGCGGCCGATCAACTGTTCGGCGCGGTCGCCGGCGATCTGCATCGCAACCGGGCCGACTTCGGTGAAGCGGTGGCTCACGTCCGTCTGCCAGTACCAGTCGGCGGCCAGGTCGGCCATCATGCTGTGGCGCTTCTCGCTATCGGCCAGGCGCTGGTGCGCCAGCCGCGCCTCGGTCACGTCGCGACCGACCCCCTCGTAGCCCGTGAAGCGACCGGCATCGTCGAACACGGCGCGGCCGTTCAGAGTGATCCACACCGGCGAGCGCCCACGGCGCAGCACTTCGAGCGTCACGTCGCGCAGCGACTTGCGCTGGCTCACGCGCTCGAGCACCGGGCCCCACCCCTCGGCCGGCGCCTGAAACAGCGGCACCGCATCGAGCTGGTGGCCCACCAGGTCGGAAGGCTGCACGCCGAGCTTAACCAGCGAGGCCAGGTCTTGAGAGACCCAGGTCACCTTCAGTGTTTCGTCGGTCTCCCAGTGCCAGTCGGCCGACAGCCGCATGCGCGCCTGCCAGCGGCGCTCGCGCTCACCGAAGGCCAGTTCGACTTCACGCGCCCCGCGGTCGAAGCGCGAGGTCGGCCCCGCCGATGCGCCCGACTCGCCCGCATCGTGCGTCGATACGCCGTCGAGGTCGCCCCAGGCCGAAACCGCGTAGGGCGACTCGGCGCGCACCGCGCGCAACGCGCCCGGCACGTCGCCGACTCGCAGATGGCGCGCGAACTCCGCCAACGCCAGCGCGTTGTCGCGGGACTGGCGTGAAAGGCGCAGCGCGATCGCCACTGCGCCAGCACCGAGGAGCAGTGCCGAGCCGAGTGCGGCCCAGCCGGCAAGCGCACTCTCGCGCCACACGAGCGGCAGGGCAGCGACGCCGACGAGCACGACGATGGCCAGCACGAGTGCAACCGTCGCACGCACATCGGAAAACGCGCCCGCAGCATGCGTCTCGCCCCGCGCAGGATCCTTCGGCGCGGAGAGCCTTCCGTCGCTCGCGGGGGGTTCGGACATCGCCAACAGTGTATCGAGGCGTTACGGCCGAGGCACTAGTCAGTTCTTACGGGGGAGCCGCTTTGTTGTCCTGTGTCAACGCATCGCGCAGCCAGTGCGCAGCCCGCTCGGCGATCATCAGTGCCGGCGCGTTCGTGTTGCCGCTCGTGATCGTGGGCATCGCGCTCGCGTCGGCCACCACCAGGCCCGCGACGCCACGCACACGCAGGCGCGAATCGAGCACAGCCGAGGCATCCCCGTCGCGGCCCATCCGGCACGTACCCACGGGATGGAAAATCGTCGTGCCGATGTCGCCGGCCAGCCTCGACAAATCCTCGTCGGACTCGTGTTGGGCCCCGGGCTTGATCTCGCGCGGCGCATAGCGCGCCAGGGCGGGCTGCGCGACGATGCGCCGCGTCAGACGAAGCGAATCGGCCGCCACCCGCCTGTCGCCTTCGGTCGACAGGTAGTTCGGCGCGATCAGCGGTGCGTCGTCGATGCGAGGGGAACGGATGCGGACCGTGCCGCGGCTTTCCGGGTTGAGATTGCACACGCTTGCGGTGAAGGCCGCAAACCGGTCGAGCGGCTCGCCGAAGGCGGGGAGCGACAGGGGCTGCACGTGGTACTCGAGGTTCGGCCATGCGCGATCGGGCGACGAACGCGCGAAGGCGCCGAGCTGCGACGGCGCCATACTCATCGGCCCGCTTTGCGTCAACAGGTACTGCAGCCCGATGCGGGCCTTGCCCCACCAGGTGCTGGCGATCCGATTGAGCGTGGGTACGCCGGAAACGCTGAACACCGCGCGGACCTGCAGGTGGTCCTGCAAGTTGGCGCCCACACCGGGCGCGTCGCGCAGCACCTCGATTCCATTCGCCCGCAACAGGCTGCCGGGCCCGATGCCCGACAACTGCATCAGTTGCGGCGTACCGATCGCGCCGGCGGCCATCACGACCGCCCGGGCAGCCCGCAGGTCCTGCAACTGGCCTTCGATACGTGCGCGCACACCGCGCGCATGCAGTTCGCCATCGCGGTCGCGCTCGATGAGCACCCGCTCGACGAGTGCACCGGTGTGGACCTCCAGGTTGCGGCGCGCTCGCACCGGCCGCAGGAAAGCCTTGCTCGCGTTCCACCGCACGCCGCGTTTCTGATTGACCTCGAAGTAGCCGACACCCTCGTTGTCGCCACGGTTGAAGTCGTCGCTGGCCGGAAGACCGGCCTGCTGCGCCGCGAGGGCGAACGCATCGAGCAGTTCCCACGACAGGCGCTGCGGCTCGACGCGCCACTCGCCCCCGATGCCGTGATGAGCAGCGAACGCCGGCTCGTGCCCGCGATGATGGTCCTCGTGCTGCTTGAAGAAGGCCAGGCAGGCGTCCCAGCGCCACGCCGCGTCGTCGATCAACGCGGCCCAGCCGTCATAGTCGCGCGATTGCCCCCGCATGTAGATCATGCCGTTGATCGAGGACGAGCCGCCCAGCACCTTGCCGCGCGGGTACCGCAGCACGCGGCCGTTGAGCCCAGGGTCGGGCTCGGTCCGGTACATCCAGTCGGTGCGCGGATTGCCGATGCAGTACAGATACCCCACCGGGACGTGGATCCACAGGTAGGCGTCGCTGCCACCGGCCTCGAGCAAAAGCACTCGCGAGTCCGAATCGGCCGACAGCCGGTTGGCCAGCAGGCAGCCGGCGGTGCCGGCCCCCACGACGATGTAGTCCCACGGCGCCGCGCTCATCGCCAGCTCACGGGACGACTGGCGCGGCCAGCACCGGGAACAGCTTGCCGAGCCCGTCGGCCAGGAGCTCGACGGCCATCGCGGCGAGGATCAACCCCATCAGGCGCGTCATCACGTTGATGCCAGTGCGGCCGAGCACCTTCGCGATTCGGCCCGACGCGGAAAAGGCGGCATAGGTGACCAGGCCGATGACGACGCCATAACCCACGAGCACCCCGCGCTCCCAGAGGTGGCGCGTCTTCTCGGCGTAGATCACCATCGTCGAGATCGTGGCCGGGCCGGTGAGAAGCGGAATCGTCAGCGGCACCACGGCAATGCTCGCGCCCGCGTCGACCTTCTGGTTGCCCTCGTCGACGTCGGTGGGGCGCGCCTCGGCCGGCTGTGCGTTGAGCATCTGCAGCGAGCTGATCAGCAGCAGCGTGCCGCCGCCGACCTGGAACGAGGCGATGCTGATGCCGAAGAACTCGATGATCTTCAGTCCCGCGATGGCGCTCGCCGCGATCACGACAAAGGCCGAAAACGACGCGACCGAGATCGTGCGGCGCCGCTGCTCGCGAGAGAAGTTCATCGTGAACGCGATGAAGAAGGGCACCACGCCGATCGGGTTGACGATGGCCAGCAGCGCAATCAGTGGCTTGAGCAGATCCATGTCAGTCCAGTGCGGAAGGCTCGGCCGTGCGCCAGGCGCGAAGCTGTTGCAGTGCCGCGATGCTACGCGGCGGCCAGTGCACGCAGGTATCGCAGGCCCGCAGCGGTTCGTGGCCCGTACCACGAGAGCAGCTCGCCATCGACAAGCCGTACCCGTGCGCCCGGGCAGAGCTGCTGCGCCTCATCCCGATGCGCCACCTCGAACGCATACGGCTCGCTCGACAGCAACACCTCGCGCACGTCAGTCAACCACGGCTCTCCGCCGCTCAGCACCGGATAGCGTGCGGCGCCATGCGCCCCGCCCTCGACCGCAGGCAGGCTGCACCAACCGACGCGCGCGAGCATGCGCGCGATATAGGTGTCGCGCGCCACCGTCATCCAGGGGTCGCGCCAGATCAGGTACAGCACCGGTACCGTCGAGCGCCCGGTCGGCGCCGTGGCCGCCAGTTCGGCGGCCAGCTCGGCGCGCAGGGCGCGCGCCCGCTCAGACACGCCGGGTCGGCCGGCAAACACTTCGGCCATCCGGGCGATCAGTGCATCGACGTCATCGGGTCCGCAGGGGTGGGTCACGATGACCTGGGGTACGAAGTGCCGCAGGGCGCGCGCGGTTTCCTGTCGGTTTTCGTCGACGTTGACGATCACGTGCGTGGGCGCCAACCGCTCGAGCTTGACAAGGTTCACGTCCTTCGTGCCGCCCACCTTGGCCACGCCAGCCAGTGCTTCGGCCGGGTGGACGCAATACCCGGTTCGCGCCACGAGGAGGGGCCCCAGTCCAAGCGCGACGAGCAACTCGGTGACGCTGGGAACGAGGCTCGCGATGCGCGGCGCCACGCTGGGCAGGGTCATCGCCGCTCCGGCCCCTGCGCGGCAGTCTCAAAGCCGGGGCCACGGCGAGCGCTTTCAGGAGTGGGGTCGTGCCCGGCCATCGGGTGCCGATCCTAGCAACGCGGCTGCGCCCCGGGTGAACCCGTAGGCGGGCGCGGTGGCAAGTCACGGCGGGGCCAGAAAACAACACTTTCGACGGCCCTGTGCGCACGTGCGCTTGCGCTTCCTGAATAATCACATCTCCCTGTCTGGAAGCGGCGCCTTCGCTTGATTGTCTCGAGCCCGGCTACTAGCTCCACATGGTTTCTTGAGTTGGTGATTGACAAGGAGCTTGCCGAATGGGCAACAAGCTATATGTGGGCAACCTTGCCTACAGCGTGCGCGATGAGTCGCTTCAGACTGCCTTTGCGCAGTTCGGGACGGTCACGTCCGCCAAGGTGATGATGGACCGCGAGACGGGCCGCTCGAAGGGCTTCGGCTTCGTCGAGATGGGCAACGACGCGGAGGCACAGGCCGCTATCAATGGCATGAACGGGCAACCGCTCGAAGGCCGTCCGCTGGTGGTCAACGAGGCACGGCCGCGCGAGGAGCGCCCGGGCGGCTTCGGCGGTGGTGGTGGTGGTGGCCGCGGCCCCTACGGCGGCGGCGGCGGTGGCCGCGGCGGCTACGGCGGCGGCGGCGGTGGTGGCTACGGCGGCGGTGGCGGCGGTGGCGGTCGCAGCCCCTACGGTGGTGGCGGCGGTGGCCGCGGCGGCTATGGCAGCGGTGGTGGCGGCGGTGGCGGAAGCTACGGCGGTGGCCGCGGCCAAGGCGACTGAGCGGTAGTCCAGGATCACAGACAGGGCGCTTCGGCGCCCTTTTTCGTTTTCCGACACGCTTCGTTGCCGTGAAGCAGCGCGTCTGCGGTCGGTTGGGGCGTGCGCCTAATACCGCTCGGGGCGCAGCACCTGGACCTCGGCGAAATACAGGGCCACGGCGTAGTGTCGGGCGTATGTGGCTAGGACGTGGCCTGCGATAGCGTCAGCCACTTCGGCGTTGCAGATGAACTTGAGTTCGACCGTCCGATCGGCTTCCCAGGCGCCTTCGCGCACGCCTTCGAGGCTGGCGCCGTGCACTTCGGCGACCGTCCACCCCTGCGCGCCACGCTCGCGCGCGTCGCGCACCAGCGCCTTTTCCAGCGCGGCCTCGGTCACGACGACCAGCAGCGTCTTCGGATGCTTGGCGGTGCGGTTCATGCCGTGATTCTCTGCGCCAATGCGATGTACAGCGGGATGCCGATCACGATGTTGAACGGGAACGTGATCCCCAGTGACGCGGTGATCGACAGCGCGGCATTGGCTTCGGGCACGGCGATGCGCATCGCCGTCGGCGCCGCGATATAGCTCGCGCTCGCGGCAAGCGTGGCGAGCACGGCCACGCCCCCTGTGGACAGCCCCAGCGCCCACCCCAGCCCTGCGCCGGCGAGTGCCAGCAATGGCGGCGCGCCGATTCCGACCACGAGCACCGCGGCGCCAAAACGCCTGACCTCGGCCAGTCGTGCACCGGCGACGAGCCCGAGTTCGAGCAGGAACAGCGCGAGCACGCCCTTGAACGGATCGACGAACACCGCCTTGATCGGCGCGGTACCCGACTCGCCAGCCACAGCGCCGATCGCCAGCCCGCCGGCAAGCAGCAGGACGCTCTTGCCGAAGAGCACGTCGTGCGCCAGCTCGCCCCATCGTGTCGACGCTGCGCTCGAGCCACGGCGCGCGGCGATGCGCGCGAGCACGATGCCCGCGACGATGCCCGGCGCCTCCAGCACCGCGACCCACAATGCGGCATGGCTTTCGTAGGCGATGCCTTCACGGGCCAGCGCCGCGGTCGCCACCGCGTACGTGACTACGCTAACCGAGCCGTAGTGCGCCGCGACCGATGCCGCGTCGGCTCCGGCAAGCTTGAGCAGTCGCAGCACCGGAAAGAGCACGAAGGGGATCGCGAAACCCAGCGCGATGCAGCCCAGGACCTGCGGCAGCAGCATCACGATCGGCTGCTTGGAAAGCTCGATGCCGCCCTTCAGGCCGATTGCCAGCAGCAGGTAGATCGCGAGCGTCTCGTAAAGCGCCTCGGGCAGTCGCAGGTCACTACCCGCCAGCCGCGCGGCCACGCCGAGGAGGAAGAAGAACACAACCACGTCGAGCATGGGTGCGGATCATGCTGGAAGGCCAATGGCCCCTACGACGCGAGGGCTGGCTTGAAGTAGCCCTCGTCACCGTGTCCGATGTCGGGCTGGCCGGCGGCCCGTGTCGCCCCGGCGGCGATGAAGGGCTGGTCACGCGCCGTTGGTCACGCCGACCGAGCGGTGCGTGGATCTCGTTTGGCGAGCGGCGCATGGGCGCAGCCTGGCCAACGACACGCCCGGGCACAATCGGCCTGCTCGCAGGTGCGGCGCTCGTCGCAACTACTCGCCGCGGCGCTTCTTGCGGCCTCGGCCCGCCAGCAGCTTGTCGAACAACGCGTTTGGCAGCAGCCGAAGCAGCTTCGCGACCACCCCCATCTGCCAGGGGATCACGCGGTAGCTGACGCCGGCCTCGATGGCGCGGAAAGCGCGGTCGGCGAACTCGTCAGCCTCGAGCATGAAGGGCATGCGGTACCGGTTGCCCGCGGTCAGCGGCGTGACCACCCAGCCGGGCAGCAGCGTGACGACACGAACGCCGCTGCCGCGGCACTCGCCGCGCAGGCTCTCGCAATACGACACGACGCCGGCCTTGCTTGCGCAGTAGGCGCCGTGCCCGGGAAGGCCGCGGATCGCCGAGACGCTGGCGATGCCCACCAGCGTGCCCGCTCCGCGCGCCCGCATTGCCGCCAGGAAGGGGTGGAAGGTGGCTGCCATGCCGATGTTGTTGATCGCGAAAGTCTCGGCCATGACGGCCAGGTCCTCGCGCCGCGCCGTGTCCATCCCGATGCTGATGCCGGCATTGGCGATCACCACGTCGGGCAGCCCAAGTTGCACGATGGCCTGCTGCGCCGCGTCGACGATGCTGTCGATCTTGTGTACATCGGCGGCATAGGCCACGCAGCGATCCGGGCCGAACCCGCGTGCCGCGGCCCAGGCCTCGATTTCGCCCACGCGTCGGGCCGCGAGGGCGAGCCGCCAGCCGGCCCGGGCATAACGTGCGGCCAGGGCCTGGCCAATCCCGCCCGACGCGCCCGTGATGAATACGAGCGGAGCACTCATGCCAGCTGCCCTCGTGCCGGTGCGGCCCGAGGCGATGAGTAGCTGTTGCGCCGCCCCGAGCAACCGCCGCCGAATCGGCTTGGACGTGGAACGGGCAGTGACCCCTCGAGGCGCAGCGGTGCCGCCGATATCCGCAAGCCCGTCATTTCGGCAGTTCGATCCTTGCGCGAACGGGCCCGCCAAACCGGGCGGTGCGGGTCAGGTTGTCGTAGTCGAGCGTGGCCACGCGCAACTCGCTGCTGCCCTGGCGCACACGCACCGGCATGTGGGAGCGCAATTTCTCCGTCGTGAGGAACGCGTGCAGGAATTCGCTTTCGAACTCGATTTGCTGCGCTGGCGTCGCACCTTCCTGAATGACGCGCGCGCCCCCTTGCAGCTGCACCTCGCTGGCATCGCCGTTGGCCACTGCGAGGCGCGCGGTGGCCACAGTCACTGCGCCCTCGGCGCCAAGTGCGCGGATCGTCACACCGTCGATCTCCAGCGTGTCGGTATCCGGGTAATGGCGCATCTGCGTGCCGCGTACCACGACCTCGAGCCGCCCATCGGGCGAGAAGCGCTGCAGCGTCACACCTTGCATCTGGTAGTCGGGTTCGTGTCGCACCTCGCCCGCCCGCGCAGGCTCGACCACGGGCGGTGTAATGCGCACCAGCCACCAGGTCGCCAACGCGAGCAGCGCCATCAGCACCACCGGCAGGTAGGCCGAGATCCACTGTCCGATGCGCCACCACCAGGGCAAGTGTGGTCGCGCGGGCGGGCTTTGCCGTCCGCTGGCGGGCAGCGGATCCAGCGGCTGGATCAGGTTGTCGAGGTCGATCGCCATTGATCACGTGGCATCGAGCGTCCGCAGCTGACCTTCCAGCATCTCCGCATAGCGTCCGCACGCGGCGAGCAGCAGGTCGCAGCACTCGCGCGCGGCGCCCGCGCCTCCGCGCGCCGCGGTGACGTGATCGGCGGCGGCCAGCACCTCGGCATGGGCGTTGGGTGGCGCACAGGTGAACCCGGCGCACGCGAACAGCGCCAGATCGGGCCAGTCGTCGCCCATCACGGCGGTGTCGGCCCACTCGATGCCCAGCGCCTGCAGAAGCGTCGTCGCAGCGGACAGCTTGTCCGCGACGCCGTATTGCGCGCGCGCGATGCCCAGATCGGCCATGCGCCGGCGCACCGCCGGCGAGTCGCGACCCGTGACCACTAGCGGCGTGATGCCGCCCTGCATCAGCAGCTTCAGGCCATGCCCGTCCAGCGCATGGAAGGCCTTGAACGACTCGCCGTGCTCGCCGATGAACAAACGTCCGTCGGTGAGCACGCCGTCGACATCGAAAATCGCGGCCTTCATCCCGAGGCCGCGACCCTGGGCCTTGAGCAGCAGTTCGGGCGGAAACGTCAAGGCCGCCATGCCAGCCACCGGCAAGAGCGAGCAACGCCTGGGCGGCTCATATGACCTTCGCGCGCATCAGGTCGTTCGAGTTGACCGCGCCGACGAGCATGCCCGCATCGTCGACCACCAGTAGGCAGTTGATCTTGTGGGTCTCCATCAGGTCGGCGGCCTCGGCGGCCAGCCGCGTTGCGCGAATCGCGCGCGGGTTCGCGCGCATCGCGTCGGCGGCGGTCAGCGCACGCAAGTCGAGCCCCTTTTCGACCAGCCGGCGCAGGTCGCCATCGGTGAACACGCCGATCGGGCGGCCTGCGTCGTC
>JAOUIM010000469.1 GCA_029884035.1 Aquincola sp.
CGGTGCTCGATGGGCGCGTCGCGATGGGGGAGTCGCACGCGTTCCTCGGCCGCTACCACGCGCAGATCGCGGCGCTGGCCGAAGGCCGCGGGCGCGAGCTGTTCGGCTGGATCACGCCACAGACGGACAAGTTCTCGGTCTGGTCGGTCGTCGCGGGCCATTTCGCGCGTTCGCGCGGGCTGCCGCTGACGACCACGACCAACGGCGGTGACCGGGCGATGGTGCCGATCGGCAGCTACGAGCGCGTGATGCCGATGGACATCATGGCCACCCACCTGCTGCGTGCGCTGATCGTCGGCGACGCCGAACAGGCGGTGGCCCTCGGCGCGCTCGAGCTCGAAGAGGAAGACCTCGCACTGGCCACCTTCGTCTGCCCCGGCAAGACTGAATACGGGCCGTTGCTGCGGCGGCTGCTGGACCGGGTCGAGAAGGAGGGCGTGTGATGAAGGCACTGCGCCGCCAGCTCGACCGCCTCGCGCCGCACTTCGACAAGGGCGGGCGTCTTGAACGGTTCTACCCCCTGTGGGAGGCGATCGATACCGGCCTGTACACGCCGCCGCACGTGACCCGCGGCGCCGCGCACGTGCGCGACGCGATGGACCTGAAACGCATGATGATCCTCGTCGTCATCGCCGCCCTGCCCTGCGTTCTGATGGCGATCTTCAACACCGGCCTGCAGGCCAACCTCGCCATCGATCCGGCGCGCGCCGGGGGGCTGGACGGCTGGCGGCATGCCGTGATCCGTGCGCTGGGCGTGGGCTACGCGCCCGACAGCTGGCTGGCCAACGGCGTGCACGGCGCGCTGTACTTCCTGCCTCTGTATGCGGTGACGATGGCGGTGGGCGGTGCGTGGGAAGTGCTGTTCGCGATCGTGCGCAAGGTCGAAGTCAACGAGGGGTTCTTCGTCACCGGCCTGCTGTTCCCGCTCATCCTGCCGCCGACGACGCCGCTGTGGCAGGCCGCGCTGGCGATCAGTTTCGGCGTCGTGCTCGCCAAGGAGGTCTTCGGTGGCACCGGCATGAACTTCGTCAACCCCGCACTGGCCGCGCGCGCATTCCTTTTCTTCGCCTATCCGGCATCGATGTCGGGTGACCGGGTGTGGAACGCGGTGCCGCCCGGCGCCGCGGTCGACGGCTTTTCCGGCGCGACGCTGCTCGCGCAGATGCGCCAGATGGCGACACCGTTCGAGCAGGCCGGTCTGTCGTGGTGGCACGCGTTCATCGGCTTCGAGCCTGGCTCGCTCGGCGAAACCTCGGCACTGGCCTGCCTCATCGGCGCGGCGGTCATCGCGTTCACCGGCGTCGGCTCCTGGCGGATCATGATCGCCACCGCGCTCGGCACGATGGCGATGTCGCTCGCGTTCAACGCGATCGGCTCGGCCACCAACCCATGGTTCGCGGTGCCGTTCTGGTGGCACATGGTGCTGGGCGGCTGGGCGTTTGCCGCCGCGTTCATGGTCACCGATCCGGTGACCGCGCCGTTTTCCAACGCCGGGCGCTGGGTCTATGGCCTGCTGATCGGCGCGTTCATCGTGCTGATCCGCGTCGTGAATCCGGCCTACCCCGAGTCGGTGATGCTGGTGATCCTGTTCATGAACGTGATGGCGCCGCTGATCGACCATGTCTTCGTGCGCGCCAACGTGCGGCGCCGCCAGCGCCGCCTCGGAGTCGGTCATGGCCAATAAGGACAGCGTGCGCTATACGGTCCTGTTCGCCACCGCGGTGTGCGTGGTCTGCGCGCTGATGGTCGCGGTCGCTGCGGTGTCGCTGCAGCCGCGGCAGGAGGCCAATGCGCGCCAGTACATGCAGAAAAACGTGCTCCTGGCCGCCGGGCTGGCCGAGCCCGGAGTCGATCTGACGCCCGCCCGGTTGCGCGAACTGTTCCGCGACCGCATCGAGATCCGCCTGGTCGACTTCGCGAGCGGACAGTTGCTGGCGCCCGGACGCATCAACGCGGCCGACTACGACCAGCGCCGCGCACGCAACGACCCTTCGCAGAGCCGCACTGCACCGCCCAACCGCGCCGGCATCGTCCGCCTGCCCCACTACGGCCTGGTGTACTTCGTCAAGTCGCAGGGCCGCGTCGAACAGGTGGTGCTCTCGATCGAGGGCCTCGGGATGTGGGGCACGGTCTACGGCTTCATCGCGCTGGCGCCCGACGGCAACACGGTGCAGGGCCTGGCGTTCTACGACCAGAAGGAGACGCCGGGCCTGGGTGGCGAGATCGCCAGCCCGAAGTGGCAGGCGCTGTGGCGCGGGCGCAAGGGCTACGACGAGCAGTGGCAGCCCAGGCTGTCGGTGATCAAGGGCGCCGCCGGGCCGCCCGACCAGGACCCGCACCGCATCGATGGCCTGTCGGGCGCCACGATCACGAGCAACGCGATCACCCGGCTTACGCAGTTCTGGCTGTCCGACGATGGCTACGGAAAGTGGCTGAAGAACTTCAGGCAGGGAGGCAACACGTGAGCAGCGTCGCCACGACGAGCCGCTGGTGGGGCAAGGCCGAGCGCGAGGCCTTCGTCAAGCCCATCGTCGACAACAACCCGATCGCGGTGCAGGTGCTGGGCATCTGCTCGGCGCTCGCGGTGACCACGCGCCTCGACAAGGCGCTGGTCATGGGCCTGGGCGTGATCATGGTCACCGCGCTGGCGAATTTCGCGGTCAGCCTGGTGCGCAACGCGACGCCGGGCTCGATCCGCATCATCGTGCAGTTGTCGATCATCGCCTCGCTCGTGATCGTGGTCGACCAGATCCTGCGCGCGACGCTCTACGAACTGTCGCTCGAACTGTCGGTCTATGTCGGCCTGATCATCACCAACTGCATCGTGATGGGCCGCGCCGAGGGCTTCGCGATGAACAAC
>JAOUIM010000470.1 GCA_029884035.1 Aquincola sp.
CATTGCGCCGGTGATCATCGTGATCTGCGCGATCGGCGCCTACACCGTGCACAACGCGATGCTCGACATCTGGTTCATGCTCGGTTTCGGCGTTGTCGGTTACGTGTTCAAGAAACTCGACTACCCGCTTGCCCCCTTGGTGCTGGCGCTCGTGCTGGGCGACAAGGCCGAGGACTCCTTCCGTCAGGCGATGCTGGTCTCGCAGGGCGACGTCTCGATCATGTGGTCGAATTCCCTCGTCGGTACGATCACGACGCTGGCCTTGCTCATGCTCGTCTGGCCGCTGCTGTCCAAGCTGCTTGCCAAGCTGCGCCCGCCGAAGGACAAGCCGGACTTTGCGGAAGAACAACCGGTCGATTGATCACGAGGAAGGACCAACATGCCTGTCGTTGCACTGACCCAGGGCATGGGCTCGCTGGCCCAGGACATTGCCGAGCAACTTGCGCAGGAGCTCAAGCTGTCGACGCTTCAGCATGAGGTGACAGAGCACGTGGCTCAGAAGATGCACGTGCCCAAGAGCCTGATCAGCCGCCTGCGCACTGGCAAGGCGGGTGCGATCGAGCGCCTGCGCACGGACTTCCACGCCATGGCGGTGTACACCGCCGAGGAGGTGCTGGAGGCTGCGGCGAAGGGGAATGTCGTGATCCGCGGTTGGGGGGCCACGCAGATCCTGCGTGCGGTGCCCCACGTTCCTTGCATCCGCGTGATGCGGCCCTTCGACAAGCGTGTCGAATGGCTGATGAAGGAACTCGACACCGATGACCGTGATCTCGCGGAGAAGGAGATCCACCGCAGCGACCATGCCAATGCCACACGGATGCACGACCAGTTCGGCGTGCACTGGGGCGATCCGGTGCTGTTCGACATGGTGCTCAACACCGATCGCCTGTCGGTGCAGACTTGCGTCGAGCAGATCAAGGCGCTGCTGAAGCGGCCCGAGTTTGCGGAAACCGAAGCCTCGCGCACCTTGCTGCACGGGATGGCGCTGAGTGCTCATGTACGTGCCGCGCTGAGTGCCCACGCGGACACGCAAGCGGTGAACATCACGATCGAGAGCGTCGACGGCAGCGTCGTCCTCAGCGGCATCGTCGCCGACGATGCGGAGAAGAACGCTGCACAACGTGTCGCTGCCGGTGTGACCGGTGTGAAGGCGGTCGACAACCGGCTTCACGCGATCACCGACGCGAAGCACTTCCCGACCAACCGGCGCTGACCCTGCCGCCGGCCTCGGCTGCCTCGTTCAGATCTTGCCGCGCTGCTTGAGGCGTGAAAGCGTCTCGGCCGACAGGTTCAGGTAGGTGGCCAATTCCTTCTTCGGAATGCGCTCGGCGAGTTCGGGGTGCTTGCGCATGAAGCGGTGCACGCGCCCCGGCGCATCCAGCAGGTGCAACGTGATCGTGTGGGCCATGACATCGCTCATCAGGCGCATGACCTGGTACTCGAAGTCCGCCTTCAGCCGGGGGTGCCTGTCCAGAAACGTCACCCACTGTGGCATCGGCAGCTTGGCCACACGTGATTTCGTCACGCAGGCGATGGCGTAGGGCGTGGGCGTGTTCAAGCGCCAGGCGGCGTAACTGGTTTCGATGTCGCGCTCGTCGGCAAAGCGCAGGATCATTTCCTTCGCGTCCGCGTTGGAGACGACCCGCTTGAGCAGCCCGTCGAGCACGAAGTACTGCTCCATGTGGTGCACCCCCTGGTGCAGCAGGAACTCGCCCTTGGCGCAGTCGACGATCTCGAGTTGCTCCTCGAGTTCCCGGCGGTCCTCGTCGGACAGTGCCTGCAAGACGACGTTCTGCTTCAACTGCACGCGGATCACGTTGCGTTCGGGGTGCAGGGCCAGCAGGGTCATCTTGTCAGCAGAGCGGGGCGGGGCTCGCCAGCGGCGGCGGCCGTTTGGCGAAAGTTGACCGCGGTCAACGGAGGAAACAACGGCCGGTTTCTACCATAGCCGCCGCCACCACTTCGAACTCCAGGAGCGTGCCATGTCGGCCGTACTGTCCCCCGTCTCCAGCGCTGCCACCGAGACCGCGCCGATGACCGATGGGTTCCACCTCGTCATCAACGCGCTGAAGCTCAACGGCATCACCACCATCTATGGCCTGCCGGGGATCCCGATCACGGACCTGACCCGCATGGCGCAAGGCGAAGGCATGCGCGTCATCTCGTTTCGGCACGAGCAGAATGCAGGCAACGCGGCGGCGATCGCCGGATTCATCAATGGCAAGCCGGGCGTGTGCCTGACCGTGTCGGCGCCTGGCTTTCTCAACGGCCTGACCGCGCTGGCCAACGCCACGACCAATTGCTTCCCGATGATTCTCATCAGCGGCTCGAGCGAGCGCGAGATCGTGGACCTGCAGCAGGGCGACTACGAGGAGATGGATCAGCTGGCTATTGCCAAGCCGCTTTGCAAGGCGGCCTTTCGCGTATTGCACGCCGAAGACATCGGCGTGGGCATCGCCCGGGCGATCCGCGCCGCTGTCTCCGGCCGCCCCGGTGGCGTCTACCTGGACTTGCCGGGCAAGCTATTCGCGCAGACCATCGATGCGGCCGCCGGCGCGGCATCGCTGATCAAGGTCGTCGACCCTGCGCCGCGCCAGATTCCGGCCCCGGATGCCATCGACCGCGCACTGGACCTCCTGAAGCACGCGAAGAAGCCTCTGATCCTGCTGGGCAAGGGCGCCGCGTACGCGCGGGCCGACGCGGACATCCGTGCGCTGGTCGAGAAGACCGGCATTCCCTACCTGTCGATGTCGATGGCCAAAGGCCTGCTGCCCGATACCCACGAGCTCTCGGCCGCGGCGGCGCGTTCCTATGTGCTGCCCGAAGCGGACGTCGTGCTACTCATAGGCGCA
>JAOUIM010000083.1 GCA_029884035.1 Aquincola sp.
GGGGGGCAGGCCGGCACTTGGGGTTGAACCGGCGCCGGGCAAGGGTCGGGTATTCTCTCCGAACCGCCTTTTCCGACACCGCCGAAGTGTCCGACCCGCACCCATCCCGCGCCCCCACTGAAAAGCGCAGCATCTTCGACCGGCTGGTCGACCTCATCGCGCCCGGTCCGGACAGCAGGGACGAACTGATCGAGACCCTGGCCGACGCGGAGACGCGCGAGCTGATCGAGCCCGAGAGCCGCGTGATGCTCGAGGGGGTGCTCCGCATGGCCGACATGACCGCCGGCGACGTGATGGTGGCCGCGCCGCGGATGGACCTGCTCGACATCGACGCGCCCTACGACGAGCTGCTCGAGGTGGTCATCGACACGAGCCACTCGCGATTCCCGGTGTTCGAAGGCCAGCGCGACAACATCATCGGCATCCTGATGGCCAAGGACCTGCTCAAGCTGCAGCGCGCGCCAGAGCTCAACCTGCGCACGCTGCTGCGGCCGGCGGTGTTCGTTCCCGAGAGCAAGCGCCTGAACGAGCTGCTGCGCGATTTCCGCAGCAACCGCAACCATCTGGCGATCGTGATCGACGAGTTCGGCAACACCGCGGGCCTGATCACGATCGAGGACGTGCTCGAGGAGATCGTGGGCGAGATCGAGGACGAGTTCGACGAGGCCGACCGCGACAGCAGCGTCTATACGCTGGCCGACGGCACTCACCGCGTGGCCGGCGACGCGCCGATCGACGCCGTGAATACCGCATTTGGCACCTCGTTTTCAGAGGCCGATTTCGACACCATCGGTGGCCTCGTCGCGCAGCACCTGGGCCGCGTGCCGCGCCGCGGCGAGTCGGTCGAGCTCGGCGGACTGCGCTTTGCCGTGATGCTCACGCGCGGCGGCGCGGTGCGCTGGTTCCGTGTCGCCCGGGTGAGCCCGACGTCGCAGCACGGCGACCTGGCCGCCGATGCGGATTGACCGCGCGCCGCACCTTTCGGCTGCGCCCCTGCCGCTGTCGCCGGCCGTGGACGCGGGCCTTGCGGCGCTGGTCGGCGCTCTCTTCAGCCTGAGCTTCGCCCACGCGAGCGCGTGGTGGGTGCAGTTCGCGTGCATCGGCGTGCTGGCATGGCGCGCGGCCGACGCGCGGCCCGGCCGCGCCGCGCTGCTGGGCTGGGCCTTCGGCACCGCTTGGCTCGCCGCGAGCACCTGGTGGCTGTTCATCAGCATGCACCGCTACGGCGACCTGTCGGCTCCGCTGGCCGCGCTTGCGGTGGCGGTGCTGTCGGCAGCGCTGGCCCTGTACCTGGCGGCCGCGCTGGCCCTGTTCGCACGCCTGCGCCGGGGCGACGCGGCGACCGATGCCCTGCTGTTCGCCGGATGCTGGCTGCTCGCCGAACTCGCGCGCGGGGTCCTGTTCACCGGGTTCCCGTGGGCAGCGACCGGCTACGGCCAGGTCGACGCGCCGCTGGCTGCCCTGGCGCCGTGGGTGGGCGTGTACGGCATCGGCCTGGTCGTTGCCGCGCTGGCCGCCCTGCCGGCGCTTCAGCATGGCCGCGAGCGCTGGTGGCTGGTGGCGGTGGTGGGCGGCCTGGTGCTCGCCTCCCCGCTGGCACACCGCGATTTCACAGCACCGGCCGGGCGCTTGGGCGTGACCCTGATCCAGACCAACGTGGCGCAGGACGAGAAGTTCGCGCCCGATCGACTGCCCGATGCGCTGGCCTGGCTGGAGCTGGCGCTGAAGGAAGCGCCGGGCCCACTCGTGCTGGCACCGGAAACCGCGGTTCCGCTGCTGCCCGACCAATTCGGCGCCGAGGCGTGGCAGCGCCTCGTGGCGCCCTTCCAGGCGGGCCCGCGCGCGGCGCTGATCGGCGTGCCGCTGGGCAGCTTCGAGGCCGGCTACACCAATTCCGTGGCCGGGCTGTCGAAGGAGACGCAATCGTTCAAGGCGGGCTTCTATCGCTATGACAAGCAGCATCTGGTGCCCTTCGGCGAATTCATCCCGACGGGCTTTCGCTGGTTCACCGAACTGATGAACATCCCGTTGGGCGACTTCTCGCGCGGGCCGGTCGCGCCACCCTCGTTCGAGTTCGCCGGCCAGCGCATCGGCCCGACCATCTGCTACGAGGACCTGTTCGGCGAGGAACTGGCACAGCGCTTCGCCGGGCGCGCGCCCGCGCCGACGATCCTGGCCAACCTCAGCAACATCGGCTGGTTCGGCAACACCGTCGCGGTGGAGCATCACCTGCAGATCTCGCGTATGCGCAGCCTGGAGCTGCAACTGCCGATGATCCGCGCCACCAACACTGGCGCCACGGCGGCCATCGACGATCGCGGCTTGGTCGTCGCGCAGATGGCGCCGTTCGTGCGCGGCACCCTGCAGGCCGAAGTAGAGGGCCGGGTCGGTCTGACACCCTTCGCGCGCTGGGCCGGGGCATTTGGCCTGTGGCCGCTCGTGCTGGCGGCGGCGGCGCTGATAGCCGGGTGCGGACGCTTCAGGAAGCGCCGACGCTGACAAGCCGGCCGCCGGGATGGGGCCTGAGGGCGGGAATCACTTGCAAATGCGAATTGATCGCATTAAGATTCGCGCACGCCTGATTCATGATCGGTCCCCGCTGCCATGCAAACGCTGCCCGCACTGCCCCGCCGGTATCACCGCTCACTCGCCACGGTCGCCCTGACCGGCCTGCTGCTGCTGCCCGCTGCGCGCGCGGCCGACCCCGAGGTGACGCTCGTGATCCGCGGCCACAAGTTCGAGCCGACCGAACTGAAGGTGCCGGCCAATCAGCGGATCAAGCTCATCGTGCACAACCAGGACACGACCCCGGAGGAATTCGAAAGCAAGCGCATGAAGAGCGAGAAAGTCGTGCCGGCCGGCGCCAAGGTCACGATTTGGCTGGGTCCGCTGAAGCCCGGGCGCTACGAGTTCGTCGGCGAGTACCACGAAGCGAGCGCCAAGGGCGTCGTGATCGCCGAGTGACGCCATGTTCGCGACTGCGCTGATCGTCTTCCGCGAGTCGCTCGAAGCCGCGCTGTTCGTCGGCATCGTCGCTGCGGCGACGCGCGGGGTGGCCGGTCGTGGCCGGTGGCTCGGCCTGGGCGTGGGTGCAGGCATTGCGGGCGCGGTGGGGCTTGCACTCGCGGCCGAACGTATTGCGGCGCTGGCCGACGGGCTCGGCCAGGACATGGTCAATGTGGCGGTGCTTTCGATCGCACTGCTGATGCTGCTGTGGCATTGCATCTGGGGCGCCCGCCATGGACAGGAGGCGGCTCGCGATGCGCGCCGCCTCGGCAGTTCGGTGCGCCAGGGGCAGCATGCACCCGTGGCGCTGGCCGTGGCCTGTGGGCTGGCGGTGTTGCGCGAGGGCGCCGAGACGGTGCTCTTTGTGATCGGCATGACCGGCAGCGATTCGGCCGGCGGAATCGCCGCCTCGCTGGCCGGCGTGCTGCTCGGCCTGTCCATCGGTGTGGCGGTCGGCGCCCTGATCTACTTCGGCCTCTCGCGGGTGCCGCCGCAACGCCTTTTCGGCGTGACGCAGGCGCTGATCGTCGTCCTCACGGCGGCCATCGCCAGCCAGCTCGCACGCGCGCTGGCGCAGGCGGGGCTGGTGCAGTCAGGTGCCACGCCCTTGTGGGACAGCTCGGCATGGCTCGCGCCTGACTCGGCGCCCGGTGCGCTGCTGCATGCGCTGGCAGGCTACGACGCGCAGCCCACCGCGTTGCAGCTGGTCTTCTATGTCGGCACGCTGCTGATCATCGTCGCGGCGCAGCGCCACACGTCGCCGCAGCGCGCGACGACCGCAGCGGCCTGAAGCGCACCGAGTCGCGCACAAGCGCCGATGTCGCCGCCTCGTGCACGGGGCGCGCGGGTTGGCGCCCCTAGAATCCGTGCGGTCGATCCTCCCTCCACCGTGCCGCGATGCCTGCGGCCCAGCGCCGCATGCTGTCTTTCCAGAAGATCATCCAGCGCCTGCAAGACTACTGGGGCCAGCAGGGCTGTGCCTTGCTGCAGCCGTACGACATGGAAGTGGGCGCGGGCACCAGCCATACCGCGACCTTCCTGCGCGCGATCGGGCCCGAGCCGTGGACGGCCGCCTACGTGCAACCCAGCCGCCGGCCCAAGGACGGCCGCTACGGCGACAACCCGAACCGGCTGCAACACTATTACCAGTACCAGGTCGTCCTCAAGCCCGCGCCGGCCGACATCCTCGACCTGTACCTCGGCAGCCTCGAAGCGCTCGGCTTCGACCTGAAGACGAACGACGTGCGCTTCGTCGAGGACGACTGGGAGAATCCGACGCTCGGCTGCTGGGGCCTGGGCTGGGAGGTGTGGTTGAACGGCATGGAGGTCACGCAGTTCACCTACTTCCAGCAGGTGGGCGGCATCGACTGCAAGCCCATCACCGGCGAGATCACCTACGGCCTCGAGCGCCTCGCGATGTACCTACAGGGCGTCGAGAGCGTGTACGACCTGACGTGGACCGAAGGTCTCACCTACCGCGACGTCTACCACCAGAACGAGGTCGAGCAGAGCACCTACAACTTCGAGCACAGCGACGTGGAGTTCCTGTTCTCGGCGTTTGCCGCACACGAGAAGGCGAGCAAGCACCTGATGGCGCAGCAGCTCGCGCTGCCGGCCTACGAGCAGCTGCTCAAGTGCGGCCACTGCTTCAACCTGCTCGATGCACGGGGCGCGATCAGCGTGACCGAGCGCGCCGCCTACATCGGCCGCATCCGGGTGCTCGCACGTGCGGTGGCGCAGAGCTACCTGCAGAGCCGCGCACGCCTCGGGTTCCCGATGGCCCCGAGGGCCTGGGCCGACGAAGTCCAGGCCGCGCTCGCGAAGAAGGCTGCCTGAGATGTCGAATGCCAGGAGCCTGCTCGTCGAACTGTTCGTCGAGGAACTGCCACCCAAGTCGTTGAAGCGCTTGGGTGAGGCTTTCGCGCAGTCTCTCGTCGCCGGCCTCAGGACGCAGGGACTGACGACCGAGCGCTCGGCCGCGACGCCTTACGCCACGCCGCGCCGTCTCGCGGTCCATGTGAGCGCGGTGCCATCGATCGCGCCGGACCAGGAAGTCACGCGGAAGCTGACGCCAGTGTCGATCGGCATCGGCGGCGACGGCAAACCGACGGTGGCGCTGCGAAAGAGCCTCGCAAAGCTCGGGCGCGAACATTTGGCCGACCTGTGGCCCAACGCACACGATGGACCCGACCGGTTGTATGTCCAGGCTGACGGCAAGGCCGACGCGATCTTCCTGCGCTCGATGGCGAAGGGATGCACATTGCAGACCGGCCTTCAGGGCGCACTCGACGAGACGCTGGCCAGGCTGCCGATCCCCAAGGTCATGAGCTATCAGTTGGCCGATGGCTGGACCAGCGTGAACTTCGTGCGCCCGGCGCACGGACTCGTGGCGCTGCATGGCGCCGATGTCGTACCGATCACGGCATTGGGTCTTGCCGCAACGCGCGAAACCCGGGGCCACCGCTTCGAGGCGCAGATCGATCCGATCGTGATCCAGGACGCCGACCACTACGCGCAACAGCTGCAGAGCCAGGGCGCGGTGATCGCCAGCTTCGAGCATCGCCGCGCCGAAATCGTGCGCCAGCTGCAGCATGCCGCCAGCGCGCTCGACTTGACGCCGATCGACGACGACGCACTGCTCGACGAGGTGACCGCACTGGTCGAACGGCCGAACGTGCTGGCCTGCCGCTTCGAGCCCGAGTTCCTCGCGGTGCCGCAGGAATGCCTGATCCTGACGATGAAGGCAAACCAGAAGTACTTCCCGCTCCTCGATGCCCAGTCCAAGCTGACCAACCGGTTCCTCGTCGTCAGCAACATACGGCCCGACGACCCGAGCGCGATCGTGCAGGGCAACGAACGCGTGGTGCGGCCGCGCCTGGCCGACGCCAAGTTCTTCTTCGACCAGGACCGCAAGCGTTCGCTCGAATCGCGCCTGCCGCTGCTGGACAAGGTGGTCTACCACGCCAAGCTGGGCTCGCAGGGCGAGCGCGTGCTGCGCGTGCGCATGATCGCCAAGGTGATCGGCGAACAACTCGGTGGCGCCGCATTGGCCGCGCAGGCCGATCGCGCCGCACGACTGGCCAAGGCGGACCTCGTGACCGACATGGTCGGCGAGTTCCCGGAGTTGCAGGGCGTGATGGGTGGCTACTACGCGCGCCATGACGGCGAGCACGAGGCCGTCGCGTTCGCGATCGAGGACCACTACAAACCGCGATTTGCCGGTGACGCACTGCCGCGCAACGACGTCGGTATCGCGGTCGCGCTGGCCGACAAGCTGGAGACCCTGGTCGGCCTGTTCGGCGCCGGCGAGAAGCCCACCGGCGACAAGGACCCGTTCGCGCTGCGTCGCCACGCGCTCGGCGTGATCCGCATGCTCATCGAGCGCGACCTGCCGCTGGCGGTGCCGCAGCTCGTCGCTGCTGCGACGGCGGCCTTCGCCTCGATGCCGGCGGGCGCCGTCGACGAGGCCTCGGGATTCATGTACGACCGCCTGGTCGGCTACCTGCGCGATCTCGACTACAGCGCGCAGGAGGTCGACGCCGTGGTCAGCGTACGCCCGCCGCGCTGGGCCGACCTGCCCCGGCGCCTCGCGGCCGTGCGCGCATTCGCGGCGCTGCCCGAGAGCGCCTCGCTGGCCGCGGCCAACAAGCGCATCGCCAACATCCTCAGGAAGAGCGATGGCGCGGCGCCGGCGTCGCATGTCGACCCGGCGCGTCTGATCGAAGCTGCCGAGCGCAGCCTGCACGACGCGATCCTGGGCGCGGCCCCGAAGGCCGACGAACTGTTCGATGAAGGCGAATACACCGCATCGCTGCGCGAACTGGCGGCCCTGAGGACGCCGGTCGACGCATTCTTCGACAAGGTGATGGTCAACGCGGAAGACCCTGCATTGCGCGCCAACCGCCTGGCCCTGCTGGCGCGATTGCACGCCTCGATGAACCGCGTGGCCGATCTGTCGAAACTCGCGGGGTGACACATGGCCACGACGACGAACCCACATCATCACGGCCCCAAGCTCGTGATCCTCGGGCGCGACGGCATCCTCAACGTGTTCCGCGAGGACCACGTCAAGGCGCCGCAGGAGTGGATCCCGATCGACGGTGCACTCGAGTCCGTGGCCCGCCTGAACCAGGCGGGGTGGCACGCGGTGGTGGCCACCAACCAGTCGGGCATCGGGCGCGGGCTGGTGGACATGACCTCGCTGAACGCGATCCACCAGCACATGATTCAGCAGCTCGCCGCCCGGGGCGGGCGCATCGACGCGGTCTTCATCTGCCCGCACGTGCCCGAGGACCAGTGCAGCTGCCGCAAGCCGCTGCCCGGCCTGATGCGCATGATCGCCGAGCGCTACGGCGTCGATGACCTGTCGCGCGTTCCGATGGCGTGCGACACCGCGCGCGACCTGCAGGCCGCGCATGCTGCAGGCTGCGAGCCGCACGTGGTGCGCAGCGGGCGCGCTGCGGCCCTGCCGGACGCCGAACTCGAGAAGTGGACGGCCGGGATCGACCACGTGCACGTGCACCCGAACCTCGCCGCCCTGGCCGAGTTCCTGCTCCACCGCGAGCACACCGAGCGCGGCGTGGTCGGCGAAGATTCGCGCCCGCTGGGGCTCGGCGCCTGATGGCGAGCGACGGTGCGCGAGGCCCGCGCTTCGCGCGGCGCGCCCACCCGGGCGCAGCCGGAGGCTGAGGTCGCATGCTGTCCGCCCTGCGCTCGCTGCTCTTCATCGTCTGGCTCGCGGTCACGGTCGTGCCCTGGGCGCTCGCGGTCCTGCTGGCCTCGATCGTGCTGCGCGGCGACCCGATCTACTGGATGTGCGCGGGCTGGCTGCGCACGGCGATGTGGGGCTGCCGCGTGATCTGCGGCGTGCGCTCGCGCATCCAGGGCATGGACAACCTGCCGAGCGCCGACAGGCAGTCGCCCGTGATCCTGCTGTCCAAGCACCAGAGCACCTGGGAGACCTTCACCTACCCGACCATCATGAGCCACCCGCTGGCCTACGTGTTCAAGCGCGAGCTGCTGTACATCCCGTTCTTCGGCTGGGCGATGGGGCGGCTGGACATGATCCACATCGACCGCAGCAAACGCGCCGAGGCGTTCAACCGCGTCGTCGAGCAGGGCCAACGCATCCTCGGCCATGGCAGCTGGATCATCATGTTCCCCGAGGGCACGCGCACGCCGCGCGGCGGCCAGGGCACCTACAAGACCGGCGGTGCGCGGCTGGCGCTGGCCACCGGCACGCCGGTGGTGCCGATCGCGGTGACCTCGGCGCGTTGCTGGCCGCGCAAGAGCTTCCGCATCCGTCCGGGCGTGATCGACGTGTCGATCGGCAAGCCGATTCCGGTGCAAGGTCGCGCAGCCGACGAATTGATGCGCGAGGTGGAGGCGTGGATCGAAGCCGAGATGCGGCGGCTCGATCCGCAGGCGTACACGGCCGCCGGTTCGTAGAATCCGCGCCCATGCCGCACCCGCGCTACGTCAACGAACGCCAGCTTGACCTGTGGTCCGATGACGAGCCGGCACCTGCCGTACCCGGGCCCGCAGCCGTAGCGCCCACACCCGCATCGGCACAGGCAGCGCTCGCCTGCCCGCCCGAGGCTGCCGCCCCGATCGGGTTGGTGCTTGCACCGGCCACGTTCGCGCACCCGCGCGGCAACCGCGAGGCGCGGCTCGGCGGGCATTACGTGGCCTACGAATTCCGCCGCATGCGCCGCAAGAGCATCGGCTTCGTGATCTCGAACGAGGGGCTCGTCGTCAGTGCGCCGCGCTGGGTGCCGCTTGGCGAGGTCGAGTCGGCGCTGCAGGAGAAGTCGCGCTGGATCCTCGACAAGCTGCGCGAGCAGGAGGAGCGCGCGCGCAGGATGGCCGCGCAGCGCGTCGACTGGCGCGACGGCACCGCGCTGCCATTCCTCGGCGAGACCGTGATCATCGTGCTCGACCCGCGCAGCGCGTCAGCGGTATTGCACACGGCCGACGACACCTTGCCGGGCGTGCCGCGCCTGACGCTGCACGTGGGCCTGCCTCAGCACGCGGCGCCCGCGCAGATCCGCGATGCAGTGCAGGCCTGGCTGCAACGCCAGGCCAGGCGCGTGTTCGAGGAACGCTGCCACCACTTCGCCGCGCAGCTCGGCGTGCGCTTCACACGCATCGGGCTCAGCTCGGCGGCCACGCGCTGGGGCAGCGCGAGCGCCGACGGCGCGATCCGCCTGCACTGGCGCCTGATCCACTTCGCGCTGCCGACGATCGACTACGTGGTTGCGCACGAACTCGCGCACCTGCGCGTGATGGACCACAGCCCGCGTTTCTGGGACGTCGTGCGATCGGTGATCCCCGAAATGGAGCGCAAGCGCGACGGCCTGCGCGACGAACTGCTGCCGGTATTCGACTGAGATCAGGCGGCGGCGCGAAATCGCCACACGCCGTCGCCGCCGCACTCGCGTGCAAGCCGGCCGCCAAACCAAAGCGCGTGCAGGTGTGCGACCGACTCGCCCATCGCGAACGTGGTCTGGTGCAGGTCGAGCTGACGCTTGAACAGCACCGGCAGCAGGTCCGCTGCGTGGCACGCGCGCTCGCGGCACGCGGCCATGACGTCGGCGAGGCGGTGCTCATGGTGCTCGCGCAATTGGCGAATGCGCGGCTGCAGCCCGATGAACGGCTTGCCGTGCGAGGGCAGCACCAGCGTCGAGCCGGGCAGCGACTCGTAGCGCGCGAGCGAATCGAGGTACAGCGTGAGCGGATTCGACTCGGGTTCGACGTCGTAGACGCTGACGTTGGTCGAGATGCGCGGCAGCACCATGTCGCCGGAGATCAACACGCCCGCGCGCCGGGCCGCCCCAGGCTCGGGCGCGCCGCCCTGCTGGGGGGCCGACGCCACAGGCGTGTTGGGGGCCACGTCCATCTCGCCGCAGTGCAGCGCGATGTGCTCCGGCGCATGGCCGTAGCCGGCGATGCAATGCCACTCGCGGCCGCCGATCACGAGCCGCATGCCGTCCATCAGGCGCCGGAACGACGCCGGCACCTTGGGCACCATGCCGGCGTAGTAGTTGGCGCGTGCGCGGACCTTGGCCACCGCGCCGGGGTCGGTCAGGCCGTGGCTCGCGAAGAAGGCCGCAGCGCGCTCGCCGCCGAATCCGGTCGTGCTCTGGCTCGAGATGCGTGCGACGTTGAAGTCGGTGGCGCTGATCCACAGCGCACATTGCCAGCGCTGCGTGAGCCAGTGCGCCAGGCCGATGTGGTCCGGGTGCATGTGGGTGGCGATCACGCGCAACACCGGGCGGCCCCCGAGTTCGTTGGCGAACACCTGCTCCCAGGCTGCCTGGGTCGCCGCGTTGGTGATGCCGCAGTCGACGATCGTCCAGCCGTCGACGCCGTCGATCCGGTCTTCCAGCAGCCACAGGTTGATGTGGTCGAGCGCGAACGGCAGCTGCATGCGCACCCAGCGCACCCCGGGAGCGACCTCGAGCGTCGTGCCGGCGGCCGGCAGCGTGTCGGCCAGCGGGTAGTGGAGTTCGGATTCGTGCGGGTTGGCCATGTCGGAGGCCCGTCGGCGGGCTGCTACATTGACGTTTACGTTAACGTCAATTGACTGCAGTCTAGCCGCGAACGCCGTGAATCCCGCCCAAGCCGCCCGCACCTACACGATCGCCGAGCTGGCCGAGGAGTTCGACGTGACGCCGCGCGCGATCCGCTTCTACGAGGACGTGGGGCTGCTCGAGCCCACGCGCGCGGGGCGCAACCGGGTCTACACGCAGCGCGACCGCACGCGATTGAAGCTCACGCTGCGCGGCAAGCGCCTTGGCCTGTCGCTGCAGGAGATCCTCCAGCTCGTACAGATGTACGAGAGCGAGGCCGATACCGCACCACAACTCATGGCCTTCCTCGGCGTGCTGCGCAGCCATCGCGCGCAGCTCGAGCAGCAGCTCGACGACATCCGCGTGATGCTGGCCGAGATCGCGCAGCACGAGCAGCGTTGCCAGCGACTGCTGGCCGACGCCGCGCCGCGGACCCGCAAGAAGCACAAGGAGACCCAGCCATGAGCACCCTGCCCGGCCTCGACTTCCACTTGGGCGAGGACATCGACGCGCTGCGCGATGCGGTGCGCGCCTTCGCCGATGCGGAGATCGCGCCACGCGCCGCCGAGATCGATCGCAGCGACCGCTTCCCGATGGACCTGTGGCGCAAGATGGGCGAAGTCGGTGTGCTCGGCATCACCGTGCCCGAGGCCTACGGCGGCGCCGACATGGGCTACCTCGCGCACATGATCGCGATGGAGGAGATCAGCCGCGCCAGCGCGTCGATCGGCC
>JAOUIM010000471.1 GCA_029884035.1 Aquincola sp.
GAATTCGGGCAGTGCGCGCGGGGCGGAAATTGGGTCGTTGCCAAGTCGATGCGTGCCGTTGATGGGGTGGACGACGCCCGCTCCCGGCATCGAAGTGCCATAGGGTGATCGTTGCGAAACGAATCACCTGAGGGGGTCGTCCACATGCAGGTTAGCACCATCGGCATCGACATCGCCAAGAACGTCTTTCAAGTGCACGGCGTGGACGCAGCGGGCAAAGTCGTCATTGTTCGGCAGTTGCGGCGCAAGCAAGTGCTCGAGCTCTTTGCAAAGCTTTCACCATGCCTGGTGGGCATGGAAGCCTGCGCAACGGCGCATCACTGGGCACGCGAGCTAGCGAAGCTCGGTCATGACGTGAAGCTCATTCCGCCGAGCTACGTCAAAGCTTATGTCCGACGCCAGAAGAACGATGCAGCGGATGCAGCGGCGATCTGCGAGGCCGTGTCACGGCCGTCGATGCGGTTCGTGCCGGTCAAGACCGTCGAGCAGCAGGCCACGCTCGCCGTGCATCGTGCACGTGCATTGATGATCGAGCAGCGAACCCGGATCACGAACGCGCTTCGCGCACATCTGGCCGAGCTCGGCCTCATTGCCGAAAAAGGCCGGGAAGGGCTGGCCCAACTCATCGCGATGGTCAAGGAGGACAGCACGCTGCGATCCTTGCCGATTGCGATGCTGGAAGTCGTGCGCGCGCTCGTCGCGCAGCTCGCAGCCGTGCAAACACAGATCGGTGAGCTCGATCGCGCTATCCGTAATCAACATCGCGCCAATCCTGTCAGTCGGCGGCTCGAAAGTATTCCCGGCATCGGCGTGATCGGTGCCACAGCGATTGCGGCGACTGTGACCGATCCCGGAGCATTCCACTCGGGACGGGAACTGGCCGCCTGGATAGGCCTCGTGCCACGCCAGAACTCGACGGGCGGCAAGGAACGACTCGGCGGAATATCAAAGCAAGGCGATCGATATTTGCGTCGTTTGCTCGTTGCCGGCGCAATGGCCGTGATCCAGCACGCGCGGCTCCATCCGGAGAAACATCCCTGGATCACCCGGTTGCTGACGAGGAAGCCGGCCAAGGTCGTGGCGATCGCAGTGGCCAACAAGTCGGCGCGCATCGCCTGGGCGATCATGAGCAGAGGTGGCACCTATCAGCCGCCGGCGCTCGCGGCAACGGCCTGAAGTGAAGTGGCTTGCCAATGGAAGCCTGCGGCAATGCTCGGGCAAGATAACGAACACTGAGTGCGCGGCAACGCCGCAGCGAGGCACAGGAATTGCGAGGGTGATGATGGTGTGATGCGAAACGGTCGAGCCGTCGATTGGGAGAACCCGTTATCGGGTCACGGGTGTCGAGCCCGGGCGTTTGATTGGGACCCAGTCAGCGGACCACATCAGGGCCAGCGGTCATGCGCCGCGCAAACAGGCCGGACACATCTATGGACAGCCCCGCCCGCGCAAGTGAAATCGGCTTTGGTATCTTCGATTGCTGCAGTCATCTATCCGGTCTCGAACGACCCTGATGGTATCCGCAGGACGACACCCAATCATTGAACGCTCTCAAGTGAGCGATGTATCCGTCGGGTTCGGTCGTCCCTCGGTCGCAACCGACATGCCATCACCTCGATCGCCTGCGCAGCTTGTTACACCAATGCCGTCGCAATCATGCGGCACGGCACCGGCGGTGATCATAGTCGGTACCGCCGCTCATGAGCGCCCACGCAATCCTCGCGCTCTTGTTGGCGAGCGCCACGGTGGCGACATTCACTGGTCGGCGGTCCAACAGCCCAGAAATCCAGCGATCCGTCTTCGACGCGGATCGCTTGCGCCAGCCGACAATCGCCCGCGCACCGTGAATCAGCAACCGGCGAATGTAACCATCGCCTCGCTTCGAGATTGAGCCCAGGCGCTCCTTGCCGCCGCTCGAATGCTGCTGCGGCACGAGTCCAAGCCATGCAGCAAACTGGCGACCGGTCTTGAACTGCGTTGCGTCGACTACCGTCGCTGCAATGGCACTGGCCGTAATCGGCCCAACGCCCGGGATGGTGGCCAGCCGCCGGCTCACCTCATTCGTGCGGTGCCAGACAAGCAGCTTCTTCTCGACCTCACACGCACGCGCCGCAACGTCGCGAACCTGCATCCCGAGGAGCGCAAGCATATCCCGCGCCACGTCCGGCAGGTCACGACATACATCGTTGAGCTTTTCAACAAAGCGGTCGAGATCCCGCGCGCCACCAGCGAGAATGATTCCAAACTCGGCGCAATGCGCCTTGATAGCGCTCACCAGGCTGCTCCGCTGGCGGATCAGAAGGTCTCGGGCTCGATGCAGGAGCAGAACGGATTGCTGCTCCGCTGTCTTGATCGGCACAAAGCGCATGCTCGGCCGCGTCACCGCCTCGCAAATTGCCTCCGCATCAGCGGCATCATTCTTCTGGCTCTTGACGTACGGTTTGACGAACTGCGGTGGCATCAAGCGTACATCGTGACCGAGTGCCTTGATCTGACGGGCCCAGAAGTGCCCCGTGTGACATGCTTCGATGCCAACAAGAGCTGGGGAGAGCTCTCCGAAAAGCCGCAGCACATCGCATCGACGTAACCGCCGCCTGAGAACGATCTGACCAGTCTCGTCCACCCCGTGCACCTGGAACACGTTCTTCGCAATATCGAGCCCGATGACCGTGATCGACATGTCCGCCTCCTGTTGTCGCGATCAGATCATCCAATCCGACCGCGCGGCTGGGAAGCGGGGCTGTCCATGCCATCATGACTTGCACCCGACCGCAAGCCGAGCACCAGATTCCTCTTGCAACGCGGGCGTCGTCCACACATGACCCAAAGGCGAAGAGGCTGGCA
>JAOUIM010000472.1 GCA_029884035.1 Aquincola sp.
GCCGCATTCCCCCTTCGGGGGGAGCGATTTGCCGAGGGCTGCTGCCTAGAGTGATCCCATCGCAACGAGGAGATCACGATGGCAGCCACGACGCGCACTCTCGCCACCATCGGCCGCAGCGCACAGCGCGGGCTCACGCTGATCGAAACCTGCACGGCGCTCGCCGTGGCCACCGTGCTGGTCACCGCCGGTGTGCCAAGTTTCAAGACCACGTTCGAGCGCAAGACACTGCAGGGCCTGGCGGCGGAACTTGCGGCCGACCTGCAACTGGCGCGCAGCGAAGCGGTGTCGCGGCAATCCGGCATCCGGGTCACAGCGCAGGCCGGCGAGGGCGGCAGCTGCGTCGTGGCGTACACCGGCCCGGCGAACGGTTGCCGCTGCGGCGATGCTGCCGCGCCGGTGTGCGAGATCGACGCCACTGCGCTGCGCTATCGATTCCTGCCCGGCTCGAGCAGCATTGCTGTGAGCGCCAATGTGGCGTCGCTGCGCTTCGATCCACGCCTGGGTACGGCCACGCCGGCGGGCGCGTTGACGGTTGCCTCCGCAAGCGGCGCCTCGGTGCGCCACGTGGTCAACATGATGGGGCGCGTGCGTTCGTGCAGCGTGGGCGGCGGCGTTGCCGGATATGTCGCTTGCTGAACGCAATCCAGCCCGCGGCCCCTCGTTCTAGGGGGTCCACAGCCCGCGCACGATGAACGGCCTGAACGGCGCGACGAGCGGAGTCGCCTCCGATGGCCGAGCGGGGCCCTGTTGCCAATAATTCAATCGATGAGTCTTTCTGCCCAACTTGCAAGGGTGACTGTGCGGCAGCGCGGCTTCACACTGATCGAGGTGATGATCGTCGTGGTTGTCGTGGCCGTGCTCGCCGCGATCGCACTGCCGAGCTTCATGGCGCAAATCCGCGCCAGCCGGCGCGCGGAGGCGGTGGCGCAGTTGTCGCTGATCCAGCAGGCCCAGGAGCGCTGGCGCGCGAACCAGCCGGCCTACGCCTCGGTGCTGATGACAGCCAATCCGCTGGATTGCGACACCGAACCCGAGCGCGTGACGAACAGCTGCCTGGGCATTGCTGCGGTCGCGGGGGCACGCTATGTCTACGCGCTTTCGGGTGTATCGGCCACCGGCTACACGCTCACGGCCACGCCACAAGGCAACCAGGATCAGGATCGCGCCAGCGGCGTGTCCTGCAACCCGCTGACCGTGACGGTCGCGGGTGGCACGTTCACCAGCGCACCGGCAGCGTGTTTCCGGCAATGAAGCTGCAACCCGCATCACCCGACCGGCGCGGCTTCACGCTCATCGAGTTGATCGTCGCGATGGCCGTGCTGGCCATCATCGCGGTCGTGGCCGCGCCGGCTTTCGGAGAGTATTTCGCCACACAGCGAGTGAAGAGCGCGGCCGAGGAACTGTTGACCGACTTCCAGTACGCGCGCATGGAGTCGGTGCAGCGCAATGCCGCTGTAGCCGTCAACATGGCCAGCAACGGCTACACGATCACGCAGGGCGCGAACACGCTGAAGTCCGTAACGCTCGCAAGCGGGTCCAGCGTTTCCAGCGGCAGCACCGTGGTCGCGACCTTCGAGCCCACACGCGGCACGGCCGCGCTGCCCAACGGCGGCGTGGTGACACTGGCCAACAGCGGCACGTCGCGCACCCTGCGCGTCACGATCAGCCCAATCGGTCGCGTGAACATCTGTTCGCCCAGCGGCGCCTTGAAGGGGTACGACGCATGTTGATCGACGGCCGCTCCAGGCTGGCCCGGCGCGCGCGTGAGGCGGGCATTTCGATGGTCGAGCTCATGGTGGGCATCGCCATCAGCCTGATCGTCGTGGCCGGCGGCCTGAGCCTGTTGGCCAACTTCACCGGCGAGAACCGACGCCTGCTGCTCGAAACGCGCCTGAACCAGGATCTGCGTGCCGCGATGGATGTCGTCACACGTGACATCCGCCGCGCCGGCTATTGGCAGGGTGCGACGGCAAGCATCTGGGTCAACGGCGGCCCGAACGTGCCGCCGCAGAACATGTACCGCGGCTTCTATGCGTCGCGCTGCAATGCGACGACGCTGGGTGCTTCGGCGCCCAGCCCCGCGGCGTCTGCGAGCTTCGTGTGCTACGCGATCAACGAGAACATCGCCACGCCTCTGAACGAGACCACGCGGGCGAGCCTGTACGGCTTTCACCTCAGCAACGGCGCGCTGATGGCGGTGCTCAACGGCGGCGCCGAGCAGGCTGTCACCGACGCTGGAACGATCACGATCACCGACTTCGTCGTCACGCCCGTGCCGCAGGTTGTTCCGATGGCGAGCTTTTGCAAGTACACATGCACCGTCAACTGCCCGCGCGTGATCGTGCGCGAATTCGAGGTGCTGATGAGCGGTTTTGCGCCGGGCGACCCGACGATCGCGCGCACGCTTCGCAGCAACGTGCGCGTTCGCAACGACTACTACGACGGGCAGTGCCCCACCTCTTGAGGCCATCGTCATGAACAGACCGCTGCTCGTCCCCACGCGCGCTCGCCAGCGCGGCGCCGGCGCCTTGGTCGCCGTCGTGCTGCTTTACGTTGCAATGGCCATCATCGTGGTGTTCGCGAACCGAAGCCTGATCTTCGAGCAGAAGACCTCGGCCAATCAGTACCGCGCGACGATGGCGCTCGAGACCGCTGAGGCCGGCGTCGAGTGGGCGTCGACGATGCTCAACAAGTCGGGCCTGATCAACTCCACCTGCACCGACTCCGGAAGCGGCTTCAACTTCCGCGACAAGTACCTCGACTACGTCACGAGCACGGGTCGATGGAACCTCAACGGCGCATCGGGCACGGTGGTGGCGGCCTGTGAGGTTCCATCG
>JAOUIM010000473.1 GCA_029884035.1 Aquincola sp.
GCTCGACGACTTGGTCGACAAGACGAAGGCCATCAACCTCGAGGTCATCATCGCCGTCGGCCACACCGACAGCGACGGCTCGGCCGCGATGAATCAGAAGTTGTCTGTCGCGCGTTCCGAGGCGGTCAAGGCCTATCTGGTGAGCAAGGGCATCGAGAAGAACCGCGTCTACACCGAAGGCAAGGGCGAGAGCCAGCCCGTAGCCGACAACAAGACCCGCGAAGGCAAGGCGAAGAATCGCCGCGTCGAGATCGAGGTCGTCGGTACGCGCACCCGCAAGTAAGTCAGCTTCGCTGCATCGACAAACCCCGCTGCGGCGGGGTTTGTTCTTTTTGTACATACCATTGCCCCATGAACAACGCCGATCCGCAAGAACTGGCCAAGTTCAGCGAGCTGGCCCATCGCTGGTGGGACCCCGACAGCGAGTTCCGGCCGTTGCACCGCCTGAATCCTGTGCGCCTGGAGTGGATCGACCGGGCGGTCGGCGGGCTCAAGGGCAAGCAGGTGCTCGACGTCGGTTGTGGCGGCGGCATCCTCGCGGAGGCCATGGCGCTGCGCGGAGCGTCCCGCGTGCAGGGGATCGATCTGGCTGTCAAGCCGCTTCGCGTTGCGCAACTGCATGCCCTCGAGGCCGGTGTCGGGAATGTCGATTACCGGGAGGTTTCCGCCGAGGCGCTGGCGGCCGAGCAGCCGGCGCACTACGACGTCGTGACCTGCATGGAGATGCTCGAGCATGTGCCCGATCCGGCGTCGGTCGTTCGCGCCTGCGCGCAGCTGGTCCGCCCGGGGGGCTGGGTCTTCTTTTCGACCATCAATCGCAACGCGAAGGCCTTCCTGTTCGCGATCGTCGGTGCCGAGCATGTGCTGCGGCTGCTGCCCAAGGGCACCCACGAATACGCCAAGTTCATCCGGCCCAGTGAGCTGGCCAAGGCCTGTCGCGATGGCGGCCTTGAGTTGGTGCACACGCGCGGCATGGAATACAACCCGCTGACCGAGCGATTCCGGCTGTCCGACGACACCAGCGTCAACTACCTGTTCGCCTGCCAGCGTCCAGTGCCGTGATCGCTGCGCACCGGCTGGTGCTGTTCGACCTCGATGGAACGCTGATCGACAGCGCTCCCGACCTGGCTGGCGCGGCCAACGCGATGCGCGAAGCGCGCGGGCTGGCACCGATGCCATTGGACGTGCTGCGGCCGATGGTGGGTGCGGGTGCGCGCGGCATGGTCGGCCTCGCGCTGGGTGTTGGGCCGGGCGACCCAGGCTACGAGGCGCTGCGCGGCGAGTTCCTCGAGCGCTACGAGGCGGCCATGCTCGTCCACACGGCCGTTTTCGCGCCGATGGAGGCGGTGCTCGATCGACTCGACGCTGTGGGCGTGCGATGGGGCATCGTCACCAACAAGGCCGCGCGGTATACGTTGCCGATTGCCAGCGGCCTGGGGCTCGATCGTCGCGCGGCGGCCATCGTGTGCGGCGACACCACACCCCACAGCAAGCCGCACCCGGCACCGTTGCTCGAGGCCGCCCGGCGCGCCGCCATCGAACCAGCCCAATGCGCCTACGTCGGCGATGACCTGCGCGATGTGCTCGCCGGGCGTGCCGCCGGCATGGCGACCCTGGCCGCCGCGTGGGGCTACCTGGGGCTGGGCGAGGCGATCGAGCAATGGGGCGCAGATTTGGTTCTGACCGAACCGGCCGCGCTCTTGCATTGGCTGCAACTGCCCTAAACTCGGTGCTTCAGGGGCCGACCCGGTTTCGACGTGGGTGCGGATCCGGCGCAGGGCATGCCGAGCACCAGTTCGCTCGTAAATCCACTGGAACAAAGTAACTGCGAACGACGAACGTTTCGCTCTCGCCGCTTAAACACCGGTGAGCCTCTCAACGGTTGGCCGATGGGCCGGGTTGAAGGTCGCAAGACCGACGACTGAGAGGTCATTCACATCGGCTGGCGTTGCACCGGGTCACTTGATGCAGCGCGAGATCTAGGTGACTGGCTCCGTCCGCAGCGTGTGCCTGCGCGGCGGCGGGGTGAGAATCAAATCAGAGCACTACGCATGTAGAACTGTCCGGTGATGGCTTGCGGACGGGGGTTCGATTCCCCCCGGCTCCACCATTTGAAGATCTCATGGCGTCCAGGGACGTCCCGAGAAGTCCAAAAACCTCCTTGTGATTCAAGCACTTGGAGGTTTTTCTTGCCCGGATGGTCTCATGACGTCTCCTTGAATCCGACCATCGGTTGGGGTAACTTTGGGGGTAACTGGCCCAGTGCCGATTTGCAGTTACCCCCAAAGGCGTCATGCTCAGCGACACGCAGATTCGATCGACCAAGCCCGCTGCAAAGGCGCTACGCCTGTACGACGAGCGAGGCCTGTACTTGGAAGTGACGCCCAGTGGCGGACGATGGTGGCGGTTGAAGTACCGCCACGATGGCCGAGAGAAGCTGCTGTCGATGGGCACCTATCCCGACACTGGGTTGAAGGCCGCTCGCGAGAAGCGCGACCGTGCGCGGGAACTGCTTGCACAGGGCATCGATCCGAGTGACGCGCGGCGCGCCGAGAAGCAGAGCAGATTGCAAGCGGTCGTCAACAGTTTCGAGGCTGTCGCGCGCGAGTGGCACGCCACGGTTCACGTCGCCAAGGTGAGTGCAGGCCATGCGGCGCGAACGCTGATTCGGCTCGAGCAGGATGTGTTTCCGTGGCTGGGCGGCCAAACGATCAGCGAGATCAAAGCACCACACTTGTTGCAGACCATGCGGCGCATCGAGTCGCGCGGCGCGATCGAAACTGCGCACCGTGCGCTGCAGGCCTGCGGACAGGTCTTTCGATATGC
>JAOUIM010000474.1 GCA_029884035.1 Aquincola sp.
GACGGGTTTCGGATGCCGGCCCATCGCCGACCGTGATCGCACGCGCAGCAGGGCCGGCGTTCGAAAGCCGCCAGGGAAGGAAGGCGCGGGCGATAGGGTGGCCGGGTGCGTCCGGGCGCTATGGGGCTTATATGAGCGGGCCCGTGTCAAGCGCCGGGCTTGTTCCTCTTTTTTCTTGGTCCATTTCTTTTGTTCGACCGCGCCGCATGCTTTCTTCCGCCCCGACCTCGCATCGTCGTGGCCGACGCGCGCAGACGGTGTCAAGGCTGGTCGCGCCGTGCGCGGCCACCGAAGGCTTGGCCTTTACATCGTCGAGCACGACGGCATGCTTGAGGTGTCGGGTTGATTGCTTCTTTCTGCTGTCCTCGGATTATCGAGTGCGGGTTCAGCGCCGATGCCCATGTCGGATGCGATGATCGCATCAGCTTATATCCGGCAGCTCCGTTTCGGCTTGCCATTATGCTGTATGCATGGACGATCGCGCAGGCAGGACGGGACTCATCTTTGACACGGCAGACTGGCTGGGCCAGATCTGCGAATCCCCATAACAGTCACACGTCCGACCCGCCCGACGCACCCAATGGAGCGCCGGAACTCGAGATGGCTCACGCCCATCGTATTACCGGTTGGCAAGCATCGCGCCTTGCGGAACGAGGCCCTGCTCCAGGAAGCGCCACAACGCGATCGCCAACTTACGCGCGACCGCAATGATCAATACGCGTCGCATGCGTCCGCTCTGCCCGGCGGCGCGCTGTTCGAACCAGCGGGTGAGCGCGCTTTTGGGCTGATGCTTGAGCCAAAGCCAAGCCGCCTGGATCATGGTGCCGCGCACCTGGCCTCTACCGGCTCGCGATATCCCCTGGGAGCGCTCGACGTCTCCGCTGTCGTGGGGGCTCGTGGCAAGACCGAGGAAGCCAGCCACCTGTCGCCGGTTGTCGAATTGGCGGTAGTAGACCTCCCGCGTCATGACCGCGGCGATGGTTGGGCCGATCCCGGTCAGTGACATCAATTGACCGCGCTTCTTCTCGGTCGCCTTGCAAGGCGTTGGCGCCTCATCCCGCTCGTGCTCGAGCGCTGCAATTTGCTCCTGAATAAGCGCGAGCCGGGCGATCTCCCGAGTAATCTCGTGAGCAAGTCGCGGCGGCAACGGGCGCCCATCGCCGGTGACCAACTTGTCAGGCTGAAGCGTCTTGTACTTGCTCTTTACATTGATCCCGCGAATGCCTTGGGCGAACAGCAGCCCTTTGATGCGATTGATATGCGCAGTCCTCTCGTGAATCAGACGATCGCGTTCACGGTGCGAGCGCCGCAGATCCTCCTCGTCAACACTTGGAATACGAACCACCGACCAGACGTGGCGGTCACCGCGAAGCCACGCGATCAGCGCCCGCAGCAACATGCCGACGTCGATCCGGTCTGTCTTTGCCCTGCGCGCCCGCCGGTTGACTTGCATGCTGGCAGAGTCGACGACCAGACATTCAATGCCGCGCGCCTTGAGAAACCGAGCCAGCCAGAAGGCGTCGTAACCGGCTTCGTAGCACAGCACGATTGGCGGCGTTTTCCCTGTCAATTTGGTGCAGCGGTCCCGGGCTGCCGTCAGCTTCGTCATCAGCCCTTCCGTATCCCCGCCTCTGATCGGATAGAGGCTAGGCTGTGGCCGGTCGGGAAACTGGAGCCCCAAGAGCCAACTGTTCTTGCTCAGCTCCAGGGCGCCGAAGATGATCGGTTCGACGGGTGAAGTTGCGATTGAATGGTCCATCTGCAGATCTCCTTTCGTCACGATGGGACGAAGGAGAATGCAGGAAGAGTAAGGCGGCCTCCGTCCGCCTCATAGCATCTTTCGCTGGCGCCGTCGGTGCAGCTTGGGCCTTACGAGGCCGGCGGTGGTGCCGTCTTCAAGCAATGACACCCGGTTCCAGGAGCGAACATCGTCGAGATTGCGCTGTCGCCGGCCCGAACGCGGCCGTTGCGATAGCATCGGTTGGCGATCGAGCCGAGCATCATCGTGGCCGGCCGTGAACCAACAGAACAATCGATCGACAGTGACGAGCAAGGTTGGCGCGATCGGCATCATGACGTGTCGATCCTGATCGCTGTCGTCGGCGCGGTCGGCTTGGTGCGCGGCGTCGTGCCGGCCTCGAACGTCTCGATGATCACCATCGACGCACCGCAGCACGGGCAGGGATGGGCGGGTTTGTCGGTCGGCGCCGGCCTGCGATCGGTCTGCTGCGCCGTCGTCGATTGTGCAGGTTGCGGCGCCGCTGCGGCGATCAACTCGCGTGCCCGCGTCAGCGTGTCGGCCTTCGTCCGGCTGCTCGCCAGCAGCCCGTAGTGCCGGATGCGATGGAACCCCTTCGGCAGCACGTGCAGCATGAACCGGCGGATGAACTCGGCCGGCGCCACGGTCATCGTCTTGTAACGCTCGGGGCCCTCGACCCGGTAGTCCTTGACCTTGAAGGTGACGCCCGCCGAGTCGGCGCTCACCAGCCGACTACTGGAGATCGCGACGCGGTGCGTGTAGCGAGCGAGATAGGCGAGCACCTGCTCGGGTCCAGCGAACGGGCGCTTGGCATGGACGTGCCAGTTGGTCTGGTAGAGCGGCTCCAGCCAGGCCTTGAAGGCGGCCTTGTCGACAAGGCTGGCATGATCGCCGAAGAACTGCAGCCGGCCGGCGTCGTGCGCTGACTTCAGCAGCGCCAGCATCTTGCCCCGGAACATCCGCGACAGCACCGGCACGGGTAACAGGAAGTCCTCCGTGCTGCTGATCCACTTGGATCCATCGAGCGAGAACCCACCGCCCGGCACGATCAT
>JAOUIM010000084.1 GCA_029884035.1 Aquincola sp.
GATCTGCTTGACCAGCGCCAGTCCCAGCCCCACGCCGCCCTCGCGCTCGGCATGGCCGGGCAGGCGGAAGAACGGCTCGAAGATGCGCTCGCGCAGCGCTTCGGGCACGCCAGGACCGCGGTCGCAAATGCGAAGATCGATCGTGGTGCCCTTCGTGTCGGGCGCGCGATCGGCATGCACGGTGATCTCGCCGCCGCCGTAGCGGCGGGCGTTCTCGAGCAGGTTGCGCAAGGCGCGGCGCAGCAGGCGCTCGTCGCCATTGACCGTCAGCCGCGCGTCCTTCGCCTGCAGCTCGGCACCGTATTGCGCCGATTCTTCGGCGGCCAGCGCCACCACGTCGACCGGCGTCGGAGTGAAGGTGGCGGCCTGCGCGTCGAGCCGGCTGGCGAGCAGCACCTCTTCGACCAGCGCATCGAGCTCGCCGATGTTGGTGCGGATCTCGCGCGCCAGGCGCTCGCGCTGCGCCGCATCGGGCGTGTCGTCGAGCATCGACAGCGCCATCTTCATGCGCGCCAGCGGCGAGCGCAGTTCGTGGCTCGCGTTGGCCAGCAGGTTCTTGTGCGAGGCCACCAGGGCCTCGATGCGCGCGGCGGCCTGGTTGAAGCTCGCAGCCACCGCGGCCACTTCGTCGCGGCCCGAGGCGTCGACACGCTGGCCGAGCGCGCCGGCACCGAAGCGCTCGACGCCCTGCTTGAGGCCTTCGAGGCGGCGCGTCAGGCGTCGCACCACGGGGTAGGCACCGGCAGCCACCGCGATGAACAGCGCCACCAGCAACGCGGCCAGGCCCACACCGCGCAGCCACGGCGGGGGCGGCGGCACGCCGGGGGGCATGCCGCGGCGCGCCAGCGCGCCCTGCCCGCGCAGCACCCACAGCGTGCGCCCGTCGCTCAGCCGCACGGCCTGGCCGCGCGGCGCGCCGGGCAGCTCGGCGCGGCGGCGCAGGTAGCTCTCGCTGGCCGCCACCGGCTCGCCGTCGGTGTCGTCGAGGGCGAGCGGCAGGCGAAGCCGCTGCGACCACTCGCGCACGGCCTGCACCTGCTCGTCGCGCGGCGCTTCCACCGGCGGCAGCGAGCGCTCGATCAGCTCGGCCCACGCGCCCACGCGCTCGGAGATCTGGGCATCGATGCGGCCGCGTTCGACCTCGACCTGGCGCTGGAACAGCCAGCCGCTGCCGAGTGCGAACAGCGCCAGGACCACGACCACCGTGACGTAGATGCGCAGGTAGAGCGATTTCACGACCGGTGAACCCGTGGCGTGGCGCGCGGCACGCGCGCGCGCCTATTCGCTGTCGGCATCCTGGCGCCGGGCGAACAGGTAGCCGGCGCCGCGCACCGTGATGACGCGCTTGGGCTCCTTGGGGTCGTCCTCGATCGCGGCGCGGATGCGCGAGACGTGCACGTCGATCGAGCGGTCGAAGGCCTCCATCGGGTGGCCGCGCAGCGCATCCATGATCTGGTCGCGCGAGAGCACGCGGCCGGCGCTTTGCGCGAGCACGGCGAGCAGCTCGAACTGGTGGCCCGTGAGGTCGCAGCGCTTGGCGTCGAGCCGCGCCTCGCGCGCGCCGAGGTCGATCTCGAGGCGGCCGAACACGAGCACGTCGTCGGCCGCGGCCTCGGGCTGGGCGCGGCGCAGCAGCGCCTTGACGCGCGCGAGCAGCTCGCGCGGCTCGAACGGCTTGCCCAGGTAGTCGTCGGCGCCGAGCTCGAGGCCGACGATGCGGTCCATCGGCTCGCCGCGCGCGGTGAGCATGAGCAGCGGCAGGCGCCGCGTGCGCGCGTCGGCACGCAGGCCGCGCGTGAAGTCGAGGCCGTCGCCGTCGGGCAGCATGAGGTCGAGCAGCAGGGCATCGAAGTTGCCGTGCTGCAGTCGCTCGCGGCCGTCGGCCAGCGTGTGGGCGACGTCGACCGTGAAGCCGGCGCCGCGCAGGTAGTCACCGACCATCGCGGTCAGGCGCGCGTCGTCGTCGATCAGCAGCAGGCGGGCGGAGTTGGTGGCCATCGTGGGGCCAGAGCATAAAAGAGCCCCGGGCACGTGACGTGCCGGGGCAGGCTCCTGGGACGAAGAATTGCGCGCCATGGGCAGGCGGCGTTCAGCCGCGCGGCTTGGCGCCGTCGAGCTGCTGGCGCTCTTGCATGTGACGCTGCATCATCTCGCGGCGCTGCGCCATGCGGTCGGCGAGCTGCTTGCGCTGCTCGGGCGTGAGCACGCGGCTGGCTTCGACCATGGCCTGCGTCATGCGGCGCGACTGGGCGTCGTGCTGCGCCATCATCTGGGCGCGCAGCGCCTCGACGGCGTTGGCGTCGACGGTGGGTGCCGCAAACAGCTTGGCCATGGCCTCGCGCTGGCCGCGGTGCGACTCGCGCTGCGCCAGCATGTCGGCGCGGGCACTGTCGGCGATCTGCTTGATCTGGGCGCGCTGTTCGGCGGTGGCGTTGACGCTGTCGAGCATGCGTTCGAGGCCGCGGCCTCCCATCATCATGCCCATGCCGGGGCCGCCTTCGTGCATGCCGGGGCCGCCATGGCCGAAACCACCGGGCTGGGCCCATGCGGACAGGGTGACCGTGCCGAGCACGGCGGCCAGCAGCGCGGCGCCGATGAGGCGGGTGCCGCCGGAGGGGGTGAGTGAGCGGATCGACGCAGACATCGTGGACTCCTTTGGTTTGCGATGGCCACAGAATGCGCCGCGCCTGTGTGCGGCGTACGGGCGCCGGGTAAAGCTGCGTAAACCGGCGCCCGACCGTGCGTGGGGCCGCACGGCCGGCGCGGGCCGGGCGCGGCGCTCGGGGCTCAGCCCTGCGCGGGCGGCGCGGGCTCGATGCGCACCAGGGTGCGGCGCAGTGCGAACTCGGGGTTGCCGCTGCGCAGTTCCAGGCGCAGCAGCACGCCGCTCTTGCGGTCGATGACCATGACGCCGGTCAGGCGCGTGGAATGGTCGTTGTGCGGCACGTCGCCGAAGAGCTCGATCACCGCGGCGTCGAACGGGCGGCCGAGCGAGGTCTGCACGCCCAGCGCGATGACCTGGCCGCGCACGCGGCCCGGCACCTCGCCCTCGCCGCCGACGATCTCGCCCGCGAGCACGGTCCCCAGCGCGAGGTCGGGCTGAAGCAGGCGGCGCCAGTGCACCCAGCCGGTGATGTCGGGGCGCTGCGGCAGGTTGCCGAAGGTGTCCTGCAGCCAGCGCTGCGGTGTGGTGTCGCTGCGCGGGGGATCGACGCCGAACTCGATTTCGCCGCGGCGCAGCGCGGTGACGCGCAGGCCGAGCTCGCGCGCAGGCCCGCCGGCCAGCGCGCGCTCTTCGTAGACCAGCCGCTCGCCGAGCGCGAACGGCAGCGTGGCCATGCGATCCGGCGGCATCTGCGCGGGCGCGGGCGGGCAGTCCTTGGCGGCCAGTGCCGCGCGCACGGCCTCGTCGCGGCCCTTCAGGCGGGCGAGTTCGTCGGCATCGGGGCCGGCCGGACGCATGGCCAGCAGCGCGGGCCAGAACACCGAGATGCCCATGCCGAGCGCGACGATGTTGGTGCCCGCACGCTCGTCGACCGAATAGGCCACGCGCGCGGCGCGCTCCTGCACGCGGTCGGACTCGTCGTACAGCGCGTTGCAGCCCATCGCGCTGAACATCGACGCGTCGGTGACGAGCGGCTGCACTTCGTTCGAGCGCGTGACGCACGCGGCCAGGGCGGCGGTCAGGCACAGCACGAGAGGAACACGCATGAACGACATGTGCGCATTGTGCCGTGCCGGTGTAAGAAAGCCGGCGCCACGGCGACACACGCCGGCGAGCCCGCTTTGACGAAAGTGGGGCTCGATCAGCCTCGACGGCGGTCGGTGTGCCCCGCATTCGAAGCGGCTTGCAGCGCAGGCCGCGGGGTGCGTGCTCGCCAGACGGACGTCGGGTCACTCAATCGACCGACCCCAATGGAGAAACGATCATGATGAAACTCACCCTCAGCGCCGCGGCGCTCGCGATGTCGATGGCCTTCGTTCCGTTCTCGGCTTCGGCGCTGGACTACAGCTGCTGCGACCGCAACAAGGACGGGATGATCTCGAAGCAGGAGTTCCTCGACGAGATGGGCAAGCGCTACGACATGGCGATGGCCGAGATCAAGAAGATGCCCGCGGCCGACCAGGCCAAGATGATGAAGGGCACGCAGCTGACGACCGACGGCTTCGCGATGGTGCTCAAGATGCTCGAAGGCAAGCAGTAGCCGACGCGCGGGGTGATCGCGGGCGCGGGCTGCGGCCCCGCCCACGATCGCTTCAGGCTGCGCCGTCGTTGAAGTCCAGCGGCAGGCCGACGTAGTTCTCGGCGATCGTTCGCGCGCCGGCCGGCGAACGCGCGAGGTAGTCGAGCTCGGCGAGCTGGAACTTGGCGACGATGCCGCTGTCCTCCGGGAAGCGGTGCATCAGCGACGTGAGCCACCACGAGAAGCGCTCGGCCTTCCAGACGCGCGCCAGGCAGCGTGCCGAGTAGGCATCGATGCCGGCGTCACTGCGCTCGCGGTAATGCTCGATCAGGGCGCCCGACAGGTACTTGACGTCGGTGGCGGCCAGGTTCAGGCCCTTTGCGCCGGTGGGCGGCACGATGTGCGCCGCGTCGCCCGCGAGGAACAGGCGGCCGAAACGCATCGGCTCGGTCACGAAGCTGCGCAGCGGCGCGATGCTCTTCTCGATCGACGGCCCGGTGACGAGCTTGTCGCGCCCAGGCTGGTCGAGCCGCAGGCGCAGCTCCTGCCAGAACGCCTCGTCGGTCCACTCCTCGACCCGGTCGGTCAACGGCACCTGCAGGTAGTAGCGGCTGCGCGCCCTGCTGCGCATGGAGCACAGCGCAAAGCCGCGCGGCGTGTTCAGGTAGATCAGCTCGTGCGACACCGGCGGCGTGTCGGCCAGCAGGCCGAGCCAGCCGAAGGGGTAGACCTTCTCGTACTCGTCGAGCGCACCTCGCGGCACGCTGGCGCGGCACACGCCGTGGAAGCCGTCGCAGCCGGCGATGAAGTCGCACTCGATCTCGTGCGAGTGTCCGTCCTTGTCGTAGCGCACGCGGGGCTGGGTGCCGTCGAAGCCGTGCACGCTGACGTTGTGCGCCTCGTAGACGGTGGGCAGTGCAAGGTCGCGGCGCGCGTCCATCAGGTCGCGCGTGAGCTCGGTCTGGCCGTAGACCATGACGGCCTTGCCGCCGGTGAGCGCCCTCAGGTCGACGCGGTGGCGCTGGCCGCCGTAGAGCAGCTCGAAGCCGTCGTGCACGAGACCCTCGCGGTGCATGCGCGCACCCACGCCCGCCTCGTCGAGCAGGTCGATCGTGACCTGCTCGAGCACGCCGGCGCGAATACGGCTGAGCACGTAGTCGGCCGACTGGCGCTCGACGATGACGGCGTCGACGCCGGACTTGTGCAGCAACTGCCCGAGCAGCAGCCCCGAAGGGCCCGCCCCGACGATCGCGACCTGGGTGCGCATGGGAATGGGATGTGGGGCTGGGCAGATGGTTGGGGTGCCCGTGAACTATAGTCAACCGAACCAGGAAGCCAGGGCGCCATGAGCACTGAATTCGCACCCGCCACCGGCCTGCTCGCGACGCTCGACCTGCTTCGGGTCAGTGTCGGCGGCCCGGTGCTGCACGTTCGCCTGAACCGGCCCGCCAAGCGCAATGCGCTGTCCGACACACTGATCCAGCAGCTGCACACCGCGTTCATCCACCTGCCCGAGGGCGTGCGCGCGGCCGTGATCAGCGGCGAAGGCAACCACTTCTGCGCCGGGCTCGACCTGGCGGAGCTGGTCGAGCGCGACGTGGCCAGCGGCGTGCTGCATTCGCGCATGTGGCACGCGGCGTTCGACGCGATCCAGTTCGGCCAGGTGCCGGTGGTCGCGGCGCTGCATGGCGCCGTGGTCGGCGGCGGGCTGGAACTGGCCTCGGCCTGCCACATCCGCGTGGCCGACCACACGACCTATTACGGCCTGCCGGAAGGCCAGCGCGGCATCTTCGTCGGCGGCGGCGGCTCGGCACGGATCCCGCGCCTGATGGGGGTGGCGCGCATGACCGACCTGATGATGACCGGCCGCGTGTTCGACGCACAGGAAGGCATGCAGGTGGGGCTGTCGCAGTACCTGGTGGCCGAAGGCGAGTCGCTGGCCAAGGCGCTAGCGCTCGCGCAGCGCATCGCGAACAACGCGCCGATGTCGAACTTCGCGGTGATGCACGCGCTGCCGCGCATCGCCGACCAGTCGCAGACCGAGGGCCTGTTTACCGAAGCGCTGATGGCCGCCGTGGCCGAGAGCACGCCCGAGGCGCAGGACCGGCTGCGCGCGTTCCTCGAGGGCCGCGCGGGCAAGGTGGTCAAGAGTTCGTGACCGGCCAGGCCGATGGCTCTCGGCCAGTCGACGGTCGGTGAATGCCGTGCACCGCCAGCATGCCGGCGGTGCACGACTATGAGCGCGTCGTGCCGGGAGAAGCACCGCTTGTAGGCTGCAGGGGGGGGCGCGACGACGCCTTGAGCGCCAGCGCGAGGCCACGGACGACGTCAGCTCGTTCGGCCGACGGGGTGGTCTGCAGGCGATCGAGCAGCTCGATCGCCTCCTTGAAGGCCGCGGCGGCAGCCACGTAGTCACCCTGCACCAGCAGGGCATGCCCGAGGTCGGGTAGCACACGCATGCGGCCGATGTCGGCGCGCGCCCCAGCAATGCCTGCAAGCGCCTGACGCGCAAGACGCACGGCCTCGGCACCATGGCCGCCCTGGCGCTGCACAACGGACTGCGCCCACCACAGCGGCCAGGTCACCTTCTTGGGAGGCAGGCGGTCGATCAGCCGCTGCAATCGCGTCGTCGCCTGCTCCGCGCGGCCGAGGTGCGCCTCGGCGAGCGCCAGGGCTTGCTCGGCGCGCACCGACGCTGGATGCGCAGGCCCCAGCAGTTCCAGCAGCTGCGGCGACAGCGCCTGCAGCACTGGAACCACCAGGTCGGCGCGCCGCGACGCCAGCCACGCATCAGCCAGCGTGAGGCGTGCGACCGGATGAAATTGCGGCGACAGATCCGCATGTGCGGCGAAGATGTGCTCCGCGTCGGTCGCCATCTGCTCCGCGCGCCCCAGTTCGCCGGCGTCAATCAGGAACTTGACGACGTTCTGTTTGAAGAACCCGACCTCCACCGATTCGGCGCCGAAGCGCGCGACGGCGTCGGGCAGCAAGGCGTCGAACTCGGCGATGCAGCGCCTGAGGTCACCGGTCTCGCCGAGCGCGCGCACGAGGGCCTGGCGGGCACTGATGACATCGGCATGCCCCGGCTCGCGTCCATGTGCCTTGAACTGCAGTTCGAGCGCGTACTCGGCCGCCTTCAGTGCCTGTGCGGGCCGCCCGGCGTACTCGTGGCCCAGTGCCACGAGCGTGGCCGCGTTCGCGGTTTCGGTGTTGACGGGGCCGAGGTGGCGCTGCGCGAGTTCGAGCGATTCGGACGCCGCCTTCACTGCTTCATCGTAGTGCGCCATGTCGATCGCGTCGTGCGCCTGCATCTGCAGTGCCACCACCAGGTCGGCGGGATCGGCGCCGCGCTGCCGCAGCAGCGGCAGCAGATCCTGCAACTCGCGCCGCAGTTCATCCGACCGACCTTGGAAGCGGTAGGCGGCGAGCCGCTGCACGCGCACCCGCAGCGTCAACGAATGCTCGGCGCCCAGCGAGCGACGCGCCAGGTCGACAGCCTGGTCGAACGCGGCGACGGCGCTCGCCATGTCCTGCAAGTTCTTCAGGCTGACGGCGATGACCTCGAGCAGTTCGACTCGCGTGTCGTCGCGCTGCGCCGTGGTCTGTTGCACGCGCTCGAGGGCGCGGCGCAGCAGGTCGACCACCGACACCGACCCCTTCGTGCCTTCGTAGGGGTCGGCGTCTCGCAGGATGGCGGCGATGAAGTCCTTGACGTCCTCGGCGCGCCGCCGTTCCTCGAGCGCGATGTGCCCCTGCCAGGCGATGGCGGCCGAACCGCCGACCAGCATGACGACCGCCATCAGCCCGACGCCGACGCCGACACGGTTGCGCGCCGCGAAGCGACGCGCCCGGTACCACGGGCTGTCCGGACGCGCCAGCACCGGCCGCTGGTCCAGGTGGCGTTCGATGTCGTCGACAAGCGCGTGCACCGTCGAGTAACGTTCGCTCGGCACCTTCTTCAGCGCCTTCAGGACGATGGTGTCGAGGTCGCCTCGAAGTCGCCGCCTGAGCCGCGGGTCGGTGGCCGCTTCGCTGGGCCGCTTGGGGTCGGCGTTCAGGATCGCTTCGGCGAGCACCCCGAGCGCCTTCGACTCGATGCGGTACGGCGACACCGTCGCGAGCAACTCGTAGAGCACCACGCCGAGCGAGTAGACGTCCGACGCAATGCCGACCGGATCGCCGCGCAACTGCTCCGGCGATGCATAGCCAGGCGTCAGCGCGCGGCCAACCTGCTGCGTCAGCTCGCTTTCGGCACCAAGGTCGGCGTCGAGCAGCTTGGCGATTCCAAAGTCGAGCAGCCGGATCTCACCGTTCGGGGTGACGAGGATATTGCTCGGTTTCAGGTCCCGATGCACGACGAGATGGGCATGCGCGTACGCGACTGCACGTGCCACCTGCAGGAACAGGCCAAGTCGCTGCCGGACGGCGAGGCCGTTGCGCTCGCAGTGCCAATCGATGCGCACGCCCTCGACGAACTCGAGCGCCAGGTAGGGCTGGCCGTCGCCCGCCACGCCGGCGTCGTACAGGCGGGCGATGTTGGGGTGCTCCAGCGTGGCCAGGATCTCGCGTTCTCGCGCCAGCCGTTCGGCGAGCCCGGCGCGCCGCCACGCACCGTGAGGCAGCTTGAGCGCCACCTTGCGCCCTTGCAGCATGTCGATCCGTTCCGCGAGCCAGACCGTGGCCATGCCGCCTTCGCCGAGCGGAAGCAGCAACCGGTACGGCCCGATATTGGCGCCGGGAGCGGGATCGGTCGGCCGTCCGGGCGGCGTGCCTGCGAACTGGCCGGTCTCGATCTTCGGGATCGTGTTCAGCAGACCCTCGACGAATGGCGAGTCCGCACGCTCGAGCAGCGAGCGCAGGTGCGGCTTCAATGCCGCAAGCCGGGTGTCGTCGAGAGCGTCGATCCAGGCGCTTCGAGCGTGTGCAGGCAGCGTCAGCGCCTCGTCGAGCAGTGAGCGCAGTGTGGCCCAGTCCTCGGCGGGTAGGTCGAAGTGGCTGCCCGGCATCACCGTCCTTTGCAGCCCCTTGCTACCTCAGGGCGTCGGCCAGGAACAGGCGCGCCTGTTGCCAGTCGCGCCGCACGGTGCGGTCCGTCACTTGCAATGCCGTGGCCACTTCGGCGTCAGTCATGCCGCCGAAGTAGCGCATCTCCACCACCCTGGCCATGCGTTCGTCGACCTTCTCAAGCTCGAGCAGGGCCTCGTGTACGCGCAAGATCTGCTCCTCGCCAGTTGGCACACCCAAGCGTTCCGCCACGTCGCCGGTCAAGGTAACGTGCTGGGCATCGCCGCCATGGCGCTCGGCCTGCCGCTGCCGGACCAGGTCGATGATGATCGAGCGCATCACCCTGCCTGCATAAACGAGAAACCGGGTCCGATCCGGAAACGCAAGCTCGCCCGACCGGTTCAGTCGCAGATAGGACTCGTGGACGAGCGCCGTTGTGTCCAGCAGCGTATTGCGCCCGCCGCCGCGCAGCCGGGACCGCGCAAGTTGTCGCAGTTCGCGGTAGGTGGCGGCGAACAGGGCGTCGACAGCGAGGTCGCCGGCGTCTGCGGGGTGTTTGGGCTGCATCGTGGCTTTCAGCTCCGAAGCGCGCCTTGTGGCATCAAAGGGCGCAAATGTCTACCCCCCCCAGGACTGCCGCGAAATGCGCGCGGGATGTCCGGCTTGACCGGCACAAACCGTTTAAGCAATGCACAGGAGGTGACGACATGACAACTCGTATCTATGGAGAACCTGTGCAAGGACTGAGCGCCGCTGGCAAGCCCGTCACGGCTGGCGTATTCGACGAGCACCAGGTGCGCGCCGCCGCGGGCCTGACGCTGGTCGCGGGCGCGGTGGCCTTTGTCTACGCGTACTTCGGCAAGGAGTACCTACCCATCAAGGCCGTCACCACCTTGTTCTTCATCGAGTTCGCGCTGCGTGTCGGCGTCGGGCTGCGCTACAGCCCGTTCGGGCAGGTGGCGCGCTGGCTGACGCGCCGGCGGGCGCCACTGTGGGTGTCGGCACAACCCAAGCGCTTCGCGTGGACGCTCGGCGTGGTGATGTCGCTCGCAATGACCATCATCACGAACTCGAACATCCGCGGCACCTTGCCACTGACGATCTGCATGCTGTGCATGACGCTGATGTGGCTGGAGGCAGTGCTCGGCCTATGCCTTGGTTGTGAGATCCACGGGATTCTGGTGCGCCGCGGCTGGGTGGCGCGCGATGCGTCCTACGAGATCTGCGCCAGCGGTGCGTGTGCCGCCTCTCCTGCCTCCGAGCCGGCACCCGGGCGATGACGAACGGCCCTGCACGGTACAACCCATCGCTGGCATCGAAGCGTCCTTGGGGCTGCTCAAGCGCGGATTGAGCGCGACGCGTGCGCGTGAGCCCCGATAGAGGGCGACGCGCGTTACGAGATTCGGCGGCCACCTTTGCGTCGGTGGCGTGGCCAATCGAACAGCTGGCGCGGTCCCCCTAGGTTCGAAAGTAGTGACAGGTCCGGACGGCACACCCGATCTCGTTCTGACGTCCTACGGGCGATGGTTCTATCGACGCCCCGAATCAACGACGGAGACACGCCATGCCGACCAGAGACCATCACAACCCATCGGTCAAGGATTGCGCCATCGCGGCACGTTCGCCCTTTTCCTTGCTCTCTGATGCCTACGGCCGTGCGGGATTGCATTTGCACCATCGACACATCCATGCGGGCAGCGTTAGCAGTGTGTCCACCGATCGCGAGCCCGACGACGCACAAAGCGGCGAGCGATCTCAGGCCTTCCGGCGCCGCTGGCCGACCGCACGTCAGCTCCGACTTTGTGGCCTCGCTGTGAGCGCGCGCGCCACGTTCGCGTCGTTCGCGCTAGCAATTGCGCTGGTCGCCAGCATTGTTGCTTCGCTTCACTCTTGAGCGATCCACGGCTGTCGATCCGCCGGCTGA
>JAOUIM010000475.1 GCA_029884035.1 Aquincola sp.
TCCCACCAGATGGCGCGCCCCGCCTTTTGCGATTCGACTTCCTCGGGATGCCGGGCGAGGTACTCGCGCATGAACTTCGTCAGGTCGGACTCGTACATGGCTATCTCCTGTCCTTCAGCGGCACCCACTTGAGGTTGTCGGGGCCGGTGTAGTTGGCGCTCGGGCGGATGATCTTGCCATCGATCCTCTGCTCGATGACGTGCGCCGACCAGCCGCTGGTGCGCGAAATGACGAACAGCGGCGTGAAGTGCAGCGTCGGCACACCCATCTGGCTGTAGGACACCGCGCTGTACCAGTCGAGGTTGGCGAACATCTTCTTCTCGGCCCACATCACCGACTCGATGCGCTCGGCGACCTGGTATTGCGTCATGCTTCCGGCCTCGCGCGACAGGCGCTCGGCCACCGCCTTGATCACCTTGTTGCGCGGGTCGCCGATCGTGTATACCGGATGGCCGAAGCCAATGACAATCTCCTTGGCCGCCATGCGCCGGCGGATGTCGACCTCGGCCTCGTCGGCGGACTTGTAGCGCTTCTGGATCTCGTCTGACACTTCGTTCGCGCCACCGTGCTTCGGGCCGCGCAGCGCGCCAATGCCGCCAGCGATCGCGGAGTGCATGTCGGAGCCGGTGCCGGCGATCACGCGGCAGGTGAAGGTGCTGGCGTTGAACTCGTGCTCGGCGTAGAGGATGAGCGAGGTGTGCATCGCGCGCACGTGCGAGGCCGAAGGCGGCTTGCCGTGCAGCAGGTGCAGGTAATGGCCGCCGATCGAATCATCGTCGGTCTCCACGTCGACGCGCTTGCCGTTGCGCGCATAGTGGTGCCAGTAGAGGAGCATCGAGCCGAAGCACGCCATCAGCCGGTCGGCGATGTGGCGCGCGCCGGTGGGGTCGTGGCTCGGCACCTCGGGTTCCAGCGTGCCGAGCACGGAGCAGCCGGTACGCAGCACGTCCATCGGGTGCGCGCTCTTCGGCAGCTGCTCGAGCGCGGCTTTCAGCGGCGCGGGCAGCCCGCGCAGCGTCTTCAGGCGCGCTTTGTACGCGGCCAGTTCCGCTGCGGTGGGCAGCTTCTCGTGCACTAGCAGGTGCGCCACCTCCTCGAACTCCGCCTCGTCGGCGAAGTCGAGGATGTCGTAGCCGCGGTAGTGCAGGTCGTTGCCAGTGCGGCCCACGGTGCACAGCGCGGTGTTGCCCGCGGTCACGCCCGAGAGCGCGACCGACTTCTTGGGCTTGGGGGTGGCGCCGCTACTTTCGGGCGAAGAGCTCATCGAGTTTTCTCTCGTAGGCGTGGTAATCGAGGAAGTCATACAGCTCGTCGCGCGTCTGCATCGTGCCGACGACGTCCTGCTGCGTGCCCTTGCGGCGCACCGCCTCGTACACGGCGAGCGCCGCCTTGTTCATGGCGCGGAAGGCCGAAAGCGGATAGAGCGCGATGGCGACGCCGGCCGAGCGCAGCTGCTCCACGGTGAACAGCGGCGTCTTGCCGAACTCGGTGATGTTGGCGAGCACCGGCACCTGCACGGCATCCACGAACTTGCGGTACTGCGCGAGCTCGGTGACCGCCTCGGGGAAGATCATGTCGGCGCCGGCTTGCACGTACTTCACCGCGCGCTCGAGCGCCGCTTCCAGCCCTTCGCCGGCGAGGCCGTCGGTGCGCGCCATGACCACGAACGAGGCATCGGTGCGCGCGTCCACTGCGGACTTGATGCGGTCGCACATCTCCTGCGCGGAAACCAGTTCCTTGCCCGGGCGGTGCCCGCAGCGCTTGGCGCCTACCTGGTCCTCGATGTGCGTGGCGCCGGCGCCGGCCTTGATCAGCGAGCGCACGGTGCGCCCGACGTTGAAGGCGCTCGCGCCGAAGCCGGTATCCGCGTCGACCAGCAGCGGCAGGTCGCACACGTCGGTGATGCGCCGTACGTCGATCAGCACGTCGTCGAGGTTGGAGATGCCGAGGTCGGGCATGCCGAGCGAGCCCGCCGCCACGCCGCCGCCGGAGAGATAGAGCGCGCGGTAGCCGGTACGCTTGGCGAGCAGCGCGTGGTAGGCGCAGATCGCGCCGATCACCTGCAGCGGCTGCTCCGCCGCCAGGGCCTGCCGGAATCTCTCCCCAGCCGTCATGCGCCGAGCAGGTGCTTCACGCCGTCGCGCTCCTCGTGCAGTTCCTTGAGCGTCGCCTCCATGCGCTTGCGGCTGAACTCGGAGACCTCGATGCCCCTGACGATCTGGACTTGGCCGCCCTTGCAGGTCACCGGATAGCCATACAGCACGCCTTCGGCGATGCCATAGCTGCCGTCCGCGGGGATCCCCATGCTGACCCAGTCACCCTCGGGCGTGCCGAGCACCCAACTGCGCACGTGGTCGATCGCGGCGTTCGCGGCGCTCGCCGCAGAGGAAAGCCCGCGCGCTTCGATGATCGCGGCGCCGCGCTTCTGCACCGTGGGGATGAAAATCGACTCCAACCAGGCCTGGTCGTTGATCATCGGCCAGACCTTCTTGCCGTCGCACTCGGCCTGGAAGACGTCGGGATACTGCGTTGCCGAGTGATTGCCCCACACCGTCACCTTCTTCACCGCCGCGTTGGGCTTGCCGATCTTCTGCGCGATCTGCGAAGTGGCGCGGTTGTGGTCGAGGCGCATCATGGCGGTGAACTGCGTGGGCTTCAGGCCCGGCGCATTCTTCATCGCGATCAGGCAGTTGGTATTCGCCGGGTTACCCACCACCAGCACCTTGACGTCGCGCCTGGCGACGCGGTCGAGCGCCTGGCCCTGCGGCGCGAAGATCTTGCCGTTCGCTTCCAGCAGATCCTTC
>JAOUIM010000476.1 GCA_029884035.1 Aquincola sp.
GCGGCGCGCTCGGGTGGCCACTCGGCGAAACGCCGGGCGAGCCGGGCGAAGCCGTCGACATGGCGCTCGATGTAGTCGCGGTCGAGCCAGCCGCGGGCGTGCAGCTCGTGCATCACGCCCAGCGCCAGCGCGCCGTCGGTGCCCGGCAGCAGCGCGATGTGCTGGTGGCACTTCTCGGCCGTTTCGGTGCGCCGCGGGTCGATCGCGATCAGCCGGGCGCCTCGCCGCTTGGCTTCCTGCGCGAAGGTCCAGAAGTGCAGGTTGCTCGTGATCGAGTTGCTGCCCCAGATCACGATCAGTCGGCTCTCGGCGAAGAAGCGCGTGTGCATGCCAACCTTGGTGCCGTAGGTGGCTGCAAGCGCTTCGCCGCCGGCCATCGAGCAGATCGTGCGGTCGAGCAGCGACGCGCCGAGCCGGTGGAAGAAGCGCTGCGCCATCGCCTCGCCCTGCAGCAGGCCCATCGTGCCCGCGTAGCTGTACGGCACGATGGCCTGCGGGTCGCGCGCGGCGATCGGCTTCAGGCGTGCAGCGATCTCGCTCAGGGCCTCGTCCCAGGACACGCGTGCGAACCGCCCTGATCCCTTCGGCCCGACACGCCTGACCGGGTGCAGCACGCGCTCGTCGTGGTAGGTGCGCTCGGCATAGCGGCTGACCTTGGTGCACAGCGCGCCCTGCGTCGTTGGGTGGTCCGGGTCGCCCTGGATGCGCACGACGCGGCCCGCCTCGACGGTCACGCGCATCGCGCAGGTGTCGGGGCAGTCATGCGGACAGGCGGCGCGTACAGTTCGGCTGGCGCTGGGGTCGGCGGGCATGGATGAACTATTGCACAGCGCCGCGGAGTTCGTGACGCCCCCGGGCATGGCGCATGGGGCCAGCCGCAGTACCTTCACGCCCGCAAGGAGTGCGTTCATGAAACGTCGTGACCTGATCATCGCCGCCGGCGCCGGTGCCACGCTCGCGCTGCCTGCGCGCGCCCAGGCGCCACGCATCCTGCTGGGCCAGTCGGCCGCTTTCAGCGGGCCGGCCGCCGAGCTGGGCAAGCACTTCAAGATCGGCGCCGACCTGGTGTTCGACAGGGTCAACGCCAAGGGTGGCGTCAACGGCAAGGCGATCGAGCTGCGCTCGCTGGACGACGGCTACGAGCCCGACCGCTGCGCGGCCAACACCAAGAAGCTCATCGACGAGGGTGTGCTCGCGCTGTTTGGCTTCATCGGCACGCCCACCAGCCTGGCGGCGCTGCCGCTGGCCACCACCGCCAAGACCCCTTTCATCGCGCCGTTCACCGGCGCGCAGGCGCTGCGCGAGCCGTTCAACCGCTATGCCTTCCACTTGCGCGCTTCGTACTACGACGAGACCGCCGAGATCGTGAAGCAGCTGACCTCGATCGGCCTGAGGCGCATCGCGGTGTTCCACCAGAACGACAGCTACGGCAAGGCCGGCCTCGACGGTGTGGTGCGTGCGCTCAAGCCGCTCAACCTCGAACCCGCCTCGTTGGGCACGGTGGAGCGCAACACGGTCGAAGTGGCCGGGGCGGTGAAGTCGATCCTCGCGGGCCGACCCGACGCGATCGTGCAGATCAGCGCCTACAAGAGCTGCGCCGCCTTCATCCGCGAGGCCCGCAAGGCTGGCTTCGGCGGCACCTTCTACAACGTGTCCTTTGTCGGAACGGCGGCGCTGGCCAAGGAACTCGGTGCCGAAGCTCGCGGCGTGGTCGTGAGCCAGGTGATGCCCTTCCCCTATGCGCCGATGAGCGCGGTGGCGAGCGAGTACCTCGCCGCAGGCCGGTCCTCGTCGGGCAACAAGTTCGAGCCGAACTACACCGGCATCGAGGGCTTCGTGGCGGCCAAGGTGATGGCCGAGGCGCTCAAGCGTGGCAGCGCGTCCGCCGAGGCGTTGATCGGCGCGATGGAAAGTCTGCGTGACTACAACGTCGGCGGCTTTTACGTCGACTTCGGCCCCAGCAAGCACACCGGGTCGAAGTACGTCAACCTGACGATCCTGACCGCCGACGGCCACGTGCGTTCCTGACCCTGCGCGGGCGCGGACTCGCGCGGCGACCTAAGATCGGGGCCTGCCTCCCCGATAGCGGGCTTGCCCGCCAGAATCGCCGCGCGCCATGAAGCCCATCGAATCGATCCTTGCCGATGCTGCATCCATCGCAGCGATGCGGCGCGACATCCATGCCCACCCCGAACTGTGCTTCGAGGAAAGGCGCACCAGCGACCTGATCGCCAAGGCGCTCACCGACTGGGGCATTCCGGTGCACCGGGGCCTGGGCAAGACCGGCGTCGTGGGCATCGTCAAGAACGGCACCTCCGGCCGCGCGGTCGGGCTGCGCGCCGACATCGATGCCTTGCCGATCACCGAGCACAACCGCTTCGTGCACGCGAGCACGACGCCCGGCAAGATGCACGCCTGCGGGCACGACGGCCATACCGCGATGCTGCTGGCGGCAGCCAAGCACCTGTCGAAACACCGAGACTTCGACGGCACGGTCTACGTCGTGTTCCAGCCGGCCGAGGAAGGTGGTGGTGGTGCGCGCGAGATGATGCGAGACGGGCTGTTCGAGAAGTTTCCGATGGAGGCCATCTTCGGCGCGCACAACTGGCCCGGCATGGCAGTGGGGCAGTTCGCCGTGAAGACCGGCCCGTGCTTCGCGTCGTCGAACGAATTCAGGATCACGATCACCGGCCGTGGCAGCCACGCGGCATTGCCGCACAACGGTGTGGACCCGGTGCCGGTGGCCTGTCAGATGGTGCAGGCGTTCCAGACCATCGTCACCCGAAACAAACGCCCGATCGAC
>JAOUIM010000085.1 GCA_029884035.1 Aquincola sp.
GGAGGATGGCCCATGACTGCCCGCACCGCACTTGCCCTTGGCACCCTCATGTATATGACCGCAGCCGGCGCGCAGACCCTCGGCGAGGGCGGGTCGGTGGTCCAGGGCGGCGCAGGTCCACAGGGAGCGACCAACGCCAGCGCGCAGCTCGAAAAGTGCGATGCCCCGAAGGGCACGATCGCGGTGGTGGAGGCGCAAAACCAGGTGATCGCGGCGCTCGGCCGCTACGGGCTGCAGTCGCCCACCGGGCTGATCCGCATGATCATCCAGCAGTCCAACTGCTTCCAGGTCGTCGAGCGCGGTGTCGCGATGCAGAACATGATGCAGGAACGCGCGCTGGCGGCCGGCGGCCAGATGCAGTCCGACCAGAACATCGGCAAGGGCCAGATGGTGGCGGCCGACTTCATCGTCACGCCCAACGTGGTGTTCAGCGAGAACAACGCAGGCGGTGTGGGCGGGGCGATCGGCGGCCTGATGGGACGCCTCGGCGGCGCCGGTGCGGTCGTGGGCACGCTGGCCGGCGGCTTGAAGTTCAAGGAGGCGCAGACCAGCATGCTGCTGGCCGACACCCGTTCGGGCATCCAGGTGGCCGCCGCCGAGGGCAGCGCGAAGCAGACCGACTTCGCTCTGGGCGGCGCGCTGTTCGGCGGTGGTGGCGGGGCGGCGCTGGGCGGCTACACCAATACCAACGAAGGCAAGGTGATCACTGCGTCGTTCCTCGACAACTGGAACAACATCGTGCGATCGATCCGCAACAACCCGAGCCTGATCCAGGCGAAGGCCGGCGTGGCCTCACAGGCGAATGCGACCAACAGCGTGCAGGCCGGCGCGGCCAACGCAGGCGACGTCATGATCGCCAAGATCGCCGGCGTGAAGGTGCTCAAGGCACCCGCCGACAGCGCAGGCGAACTGATGGCGCTGTCGAAGACCGACGAGGTGCTCTACCTCGGCGAAGAAAAGAACGGTTTCGTCAAGGTGACATCGCCGAAGGGCGACGGCTGGGTCAAGAAGCTGCTGTTGAAGAAGCCTTGAGCATTCCAGGCGCCGGTCCTACCGGTGCTTGAAGGCGGCCTTTCGCTTCGCGACGAAGGCAGCCATGCCTTCCTTCTGGTCTTCGGTCGCGAACAGCGAATGGAAAGCCAGCCGCTCGTGGGCCACACCCTCGGCGAGGCCCGACTCGAAGGCACGATTGACGCATTGCTTAGCCAGCATGACCGCTGGCAGGCCGTAGCCGCAGATCGTGCCCGCAGCCGACAGTGCCTCGGCCAGCAGGACATCGGCCGGGACAACGCGGCTCACGAGCCCGGCACGCTCGGCTTCGGCCGCGTCGATCATGCGTGCGGTCAGGATCATGTCCATTGCCTTGCTCTTGCCCACCGCGCGCGGCAGGCGCTGGGTGCCGCCGGCACCCGGGATGATGCCGATCTTGATCTCGGGTTGGCCGAACTTCGCGGTATCGGCGGCGATGATGAAGTCGCACATCATCGCCAGCTCGCAGCCGCCACCGAGGGCGAACCCCGCCACTGCGGCGATCACCGGCTTGCGCACGGCACGCAACTGCTCCCAGTTGCGGGTGATGTAGTTGCCCATGAAGGCATCCATGTACGAATAGCTCGCCATGGCGCCGATGTCGGCGCCAGCGGCAAAGGCCTTCTCGCTGCCCGTGATGACGATGCAACCGACGGTGGCGTCTGCTTCGGCCGCCGCCAGTGCATGCCCGAGTTCATCCATCAACGTGTCGTTGAGCGCATTGAGCTGCTTGGGGCGATGCAGCGTGATCAGCATCGTCGCCAGGTCGGTGCCCTCGTGGCTGCGGCGTTCGACGATCAGGCAAGTCGGGTTCATGGTGAATGTCTCGGTCTGGGCAATGCGCGTTGCGGTGGTGGCACTATACGTGCGCAAGCGCACGGCGCGGCGCGAGACGGCGGACCGTCCAGGCTGGACATCGCGGCGCTCAGCGCTATCCTGCTCGCCTGATGGGCATCGTTTACCGCAAGACCGACAAGGGCCAGCGCGAGATCGAAACACGCGCGCACCGGCTCGTGCCGCGCATGCGTTCGGCGCTGATCCTCGTTGATGGCCGCAAGAGCGACGACGACCTCGCCAAGCTGATCCTCACCGATCCGGCAGGCGCGCTGACCTCGCTGCTGGCCGACGGTTTCATCGAAATCGTCCCACCGCCGGCCGACACGCCGATGGAGCGTCGCTCCGAGCCCCCCGTCGCACCGGTAACCGCCACCGTTGTGGCGCGCTTCGGCCCGATGCACCCGCATTCAAACGCCCCACCGGCGCCACAAGGGACCACACCCCCGTCCGCGCAGGCGCCTGTACGCAAGCCCGTATCGATCGACTCGCTGCGGCGCGACGCGGTGCGCTTCCTGACCGACCAGATGGGCCCGTCGGCCGAGGGCATCGCCTTGAAACTCGAGCGGGCCAAGACGATGGCCGAGCTGCGGCCGCTGCTGGTCAGTGCCGCCCAGCTGCTCTCGAGCTTCCACGGCGCCGAGACGGCGCGCGCCTTCGCTGCGCGTTTCCTGCCCGACGACGGCGTCTGATTCGGCGCCACACTCAGCGCGACGGCAGCTCGGGCGCAGGCGGGGCGGCTTCCCGTTCCGTCTCGGCAGCGGCCTGCATCGGTGCCGCCTCCATCACCAGGTCGACGAAGGTATCCGTATCCTGCTGGATGCGGATACGCACCGGCAGGTACTGCAAGGTCGGTGCGAACCAGATCTCGGCGCTCAATTCACCACGGGGGCGCAACTCGGAGCGGCGCGGCTTGAGGTGGAAGGTGTCCAGCGGTCCCAGCGGCGTGTCCAGGCGTTCCTCGGCCACCACGTCGTAGATCCAGTGGTCCACTCGGCGCGGCAGCGCCAGCGGTACCGTGATCGCGTTGCCCACCTTCAAGAGGTCCGGTCGCGTCGTGAAGATCCAGGTGAGCTGCACGAACTGGCTCGCCGTGTCCTGCACGCCGGCGATGCTCTCGCGCAGGCTGCCATTGGCCAGCGTGATGGCGTGCGGAGCAAAGCTCATCGTGAGGCGTCGCGGCGACTGGAACGGCAGCTTCGTGACCTCGTCGTAGGTCCGCGGCACGAGGCCGGCGTCGCCGAGCACCCCGTCGCTGGTCATGCGGCGCGCCATCAGCGGAGCGAACGAAGGGCCGATCGCCACGTCCAGGTGCACCTGGTAGCGCTCGCCGAGTCGAACCCACTGCACCCGCGCATCGCCATGGACCTCGCCGCGGTAGTTGCCGCTCAGTTTGTAGGTCACTCGCGTGGACGGCGGCCACTCGAAGGACGGCGCCGCAGCGCTGGCCGGCGGTGCACTGGCCGGGGCCGCGATCGGTGGCGCCTCGGCACTCACAGTCGCGTCGGCGGGCCCTTCGACCATCGGCAGCTCGGGCGTTGGCACCGAATCGCGCGGGGCCGGCTCGGTCACCGCCTCAGCCATCGTCGGCAAAGGTGCCGATGCGGACGGCGGAGGCGGCGCGGCGCGGGACGCCGGCCGTCGACGCGCGCGAGGCAACGGCGCCGGCGCGGGCGCGGGCGCGGCGCTGGGTGCCAGCGAGCGCACAAACGCCACCTCGATCCGCTCGGCAGGCGGCTTGTCGCCCGGCCCGAAACCGACCAGTGAGTCCTCGACCCAGCGCACCACGCCGCTGTGCGCAAGCAGCACGATCGCCACCACCAGCGCCCAGCGCAGGCCGCGTGATCGACGGCGCGCGGCATCACGCTGGGGCGCGGCGGCCCCCGACATCAGGTGCCGATCCACGCCCGGCGCAAAGCCGCCACCGCCTTGGGGGCCGCCGCCGCAGGCCGCAGGGCGAGCACATGCGACGGCGTCGGGTCCGGTTTCAGCGTGAGCGTGACCAGCCGCTGGTCGCGCACCACGAGCAGCTCGAAAGCTGCCCCCGGCACCAGCCATTGCTGCGCCTCGTCCAGCCGCCGCAGCCGCCAGCCGTCGACGGCCAGCAACTCGTCGCCAGCCGACACACCGGCGCGCGCGGCGGGGCTGCCGGCCAGCACCTGCTTGACCAGGATGCCCGCGCCGCTTTCAACCACCCGAAGGCCCAGCGCCGCGGCGAACCCCGGCTTGTCGCGGTGCATCTCGATGCCGAAAGCCTCCAGCAGCGACGGCACGGGCAGATCCGCAGTGCCATGCACCCACGATGCGATCTCGCGCGAGTACGGCCGGCCCCCGACCGCCTCGAACGCCACTGCGATGTCCGCCTCGCTCACGCACGCTCCGCCGCAGGCAACCCACAGCTGCCGCATCACTGCATCGAGCGTGCCACGCCCCTCGCGCCGCAGCGTGAGGTCGAACGCCAACGCAACGAGCGCACCCTTCGTGTAGTAGCTCACCGTCGCGTTCGGGGTGTTCTCGTCGCTGCGGTAGTACTTCACCCAGGCATCGAAGCTCGCCTGCGCGACGCTCTGGACATGGCGCCCGGGCGTCGCCGCCACGCCATTGAGCGTCTTGGACACGAGACCCAGGTAACGCGGCGCGTCGATCGCGCCGGCACGCAGCAAGAGCAGGTCATCGTAGTAGGACGTGAAGCCTTCGAAGAACCAGAGCAGGTCGGTGTAGTTCTCTCGCGCGTAGTCGATACTCGCCAGTGCCGCTGGCCTCAGCCGCTTGACATTCCAGGCATGGAAGTACTCGTGTGAAATCAGCCCGAGCAGCGTCACATAGCCCTCGGTCAGCGCCGTGACTCCCACCTGGGGCAGTTCGCGCCGCCGCGCGATCAGCGCCGTGCTGGCGCGGTGCTCGAGTCCGCCGTAGCCGTCGTCGACGGCGTTGAGCAAGAAAACGTAGCGATCGAAAGGCGGTTTCGGCTTGCGCGTGCCATGCCAGAACTCGATCTGGGTCTCGCAGATGCGTCTGGCATCGGCCACGAGCCGATCGCCATCGAATCCGGGCCATGCACCGGTGACGACGAATTCATGCGCCACCCCATGTGCCTTGAAACCGCCACGCCAGAAGCGGCCGAGCTCGAACGGGTGGTCGACCAGTTCATCGTAGTCGGCCGCCACATGCGCGAGACCCTCGCGCCGCATCGCGGTGGCGACCGTCCAGCCGCGCGGCAGGCCGGAAATCGACACGCGGTGTGTCGTGCCCTCCTGGCCCTCGACGCGAAGAAACAGGCTGGTGCCGTTGAAGAAGCCGCGGCTGGCGTCGAGAAATGCCGTCCGCACCGAGGTGTCGAAAGCATAGACAAGGTAGCTCACCGTGAGTGGACCGCGCGTGCCGCACTCGGCCTGCCAGGTCGTCTTGTCGAGTTGCTTCAGCGTGACCGGGCGCGCACCCTGCAGCGCCTCCATGCGAAAGACATGGCGGCCGAACTCGCGCACCATGTAGCTGCCGGGAATCCAGACCGGCAAGGACAGCCGTTGGGCGGCGGCTGGCCGCGCGACCGTCAGCGTGATGCGGAACTGGTGAGCGTGCAGGTCATGCAGCTCGACGCGATAGCGAATGGGGGCGGTCGGCATGGGCCGGCATTGTCGCCGTTGGCCGGATCCGGACCCCCGCTCCCGAGTGCCTTCGTCGACGATCGACACCGTCGACCGTCCGCTCAGAACGTGCCCGGAAAGTTGCCCCCGTCGAGCAGGATGTTCTGACCCGTGAGGTAGCCCGCGTGCGCGCTGCACACGAAGGCGCAAAGCGCACCGAATTCGTCGGCATGGCCCACCCGCTGCGCGGGAATCGATTTCGCCCGCGCCGCTGTGAGTGCTTCGATGGTCTGGCCGGTCTTCTGGGCGGCGCCCTGCATCGTCTTGCGCAGGCGATCGGTGTCGAACGCGCCGGGCAGCAGATTGTTGATCGTGACGTTGCGCCCGGCCAGCTTCGGCTGGCGAGCCAGCCCGGCGACGAAGCCCGTGAGCCCCGAGCGCGCGCCGTTGGACAGGCCGAGGATGTCGATCGGCGCCTTCACCGCGCCCGACGTGATGTTCACGACGCGGCCGAATCCACGCTCGGCCATCGCGTCGACCGTGGCCTTCATCAGCTCGATCGGCGTGAGCATGTTGGCATCGAGCGCCGCGATCCAGGCCGCGCGATCCCAATCGCGGAAATCGCCCGGCGGCGGACCGCCGGCATTGTTGATCAGGATGTCGACCTGTGGCATGGCCGCGAGTGCCGCAGCGCGGCCTTCGGGCGTGGTGATGTCGCCGGTCACCGACCGCACCTGCACGCCCGTGTTGAGGACCCGAAGTTCGGCCACCGTAGCCTCGAGGGCTTCGGCGCCTCGCGCGGTGATCACGACGTTGACGCCCTCGCTCACCAGCGCACGCGCACAGCCCTTGCCGAGCCCCTTGCTCGCCGCGCATACCAGCGCCCACCTGCCTGCAATGCCGAGATCCATCGCTTACCTCCACTTCGCCAACAACCACACGCCCAGGAGTACCAAGAGCGTGCCCATCACGACCCAGCCGGTGAAGGGCTCGCCGAGCAGCAGCACACCCAGCGCAATCGTGCTCATCGGCCCCACCATGCCGCACTGCGCGGCCAGCGTCGCGCCGATCCGTTCGATCGCCATCATCACCATGACCACCGGCGCGAACGTGGTGAACACCGCGTTGGTCAGCGACAGCCACAGCACCGGCTCGGGCACGATCGCCGCCGACGCCGGCCTCAGCACGAACAGCTGCGCGATCGCGAACAGGCAGGCCACGCTGGTGGCCGCGCCGGTCAGTCGCAGCGCACCCAGGCGCCGCACCACTTCACCGCTGGCCACGAGGTATATCGCGTAGCTCAGCGCACTGCCGAACACCAGCGCCGACCCGAGCGCGACATCGGCACCCTCGAATCTGAGCTCCTGGCCGAACACGATCAGCACGCCAACATAGGACAGCGCGGTGGCCAGCGCCTGCCGAGCGCTGATGCGCCGGCCCAGTGCGAACATCGAAATCAGCAGCACCAGCGTCGGGTTGAGGTACAGGATCAGGCGCTCCAGGCTCGCGGTCACGTGCATCAGGCCGATGAAGTCCAGCAGGCTCGCCAGGTAGTAGCCGCAGAAGCCGAGCCCGATGACCGAGAACCAGTCGCGCCGCGTGAAGGCCCGCTTGCCGCGTCCGGCCCACCAGGCCAGCGCGAGGAACAGCGGCAGCGCGAGTGCCATGCGCCAGAAGAGCACCTGCACCGCGTCGACGCCGTGGCGGTACATCAGCTTGGCCAGGATCGCCTTGCCCGAGAACGCGATCGCCCCAAGGGTGGCCAGCGCCAGCCCATGCCAGAGGCGCGACGACTCCGCGGCGCCGACGGCCGGCGTCGTCAATTCAGAATCCTGCAGCCTGACCGTCCCGCCTAGGGTCGCTCGCCGCGACATAGCCGTCGACGGCGGGGTCACCCAGGCGCCAGATGAACTGGCCAGCGCCGAAGTCCATGTAGCTGTCGTCCAGCCCCACGATCTGATGGCCGAGCGCCTGCAGTTGCTCGATGGTGGTGCGCGGCATGTGACGCTCGAGGTTGATCTCGAGGCCGTCGTTGACGCGCCAGCGCGGCGCGTCGCACGCCGCCTGCGGGTGCTGGCGGTGGTCGAGCATGCGCACGAGGGTCTGCACATGCGCCTGCGGCTGCATGTGGCCGCCCATGATGCCAAAGCTCATTTGCGGTGCTCCGTCCTTGGTGAGGAAGGCTGGGATGATGGTATGGAACGGCCGCTTTCCTGGCGCCACCACGTTGGGGTGGCGCTCGTCCATCGAGAAGCCATGGCCACGGTTCTGAAGACTGATGCCGAACGTCGGCTCGACCACACCCGAGCCGAAGCCCATGTAGTTGCTCTGGATGTAGCTGACCATCATGCCGCGCTCGTCGGCAGCACTGAGGTAGATCGTGCCGCCCTTGACGCCATAACCGGGGCCGAAGTGCTGCGCACGCGACCGGTCGATCAGCTTCGCGCGCGATGCGAGATAGCCCGCATCGAGCAGGCGCTCTGCCGGGCCTTCCATGTGCGCAGCGTCCGCGACGAACCGATAGACATCGGCGAAGGCCAGCTTCATCGCCTCGATCTGCAGGTGCTGGCACTCGGGCCCGTCGATCGGCAGCGACGCGAGGTCGAAGTGCGCGAGCATGCCCAGCGCCATCTGGGCCGCGATGCCCTGGCCATTGGGCGGAATCTCGTGCAGCGTGTGGCCCCGATAGCCTTGCGCGAGGGGCCGCACCCATTGTGGCCGGAAGCCTGCCAGGTCGGCCTCGGTCATCGAGCCACCATGCTCACGCGACCAGGCCGCCAGGGCGGCGGCGATCTCGCCGCGGTAGAACGACTCGCCGTGCGTGGCAGCGATCGAGCGCAGCGCACGCGCCGCACCCGGCATTGCGAATCGCTCGCCGACCTCGGGCGCGCGGCCCCTGGGCAGGAACGTCGCCGCGAATCCCGGTTGCGACACGAGTTCGTCGACCTGTGAGGCCAGTGTCCATTTCTGCTGCACGACCATGGGTACCGCATAGCCGCGCTCGGCCACTTCGGCCGCCGGTGCCAGCAGGTCGGCAAACGGCAGCTTGCCGAAGCGCTCCGACAGCGCCGCCCAGCCAGCCACCGCGCCCGGCACGGTCACGCTGTCCCAGCCGCGCGCGGGGATGCGGGCATCGCCGTGGCGGCGCTGGAAGTAGTCGCGAGTCCACGCCGCCGGCGCGGGGCCCGAGGCATTGAGCCCGTGCAGGCGCTCACCGTCCCAGAGGATGCAGAACGCGTCGGAGCCCAGACCGTTGCTGCAGGGCTCGACGATGGTCATGCATGCCGCGGCGGCAATCGCTGCATCCACCGCGTTGCCACCGACGGCAAGCATGCGCAAGCCGGCCTGCGCCGCAAGCGGGTGCGACGTGGAGACGATATTGCGAGCAAATACCGGCAGCCGCGTGCTGGCATAGCCCGGCGTGAAGTCGAATCGATGGTTCACCACCCTGCTCCTTTGGCTTTCGTGATCCTGCATGGCGCACCCTCCCCTTTCGCGCCGGACGCGTGCCAAGACGGAACGTGGCATCGGTAGATCATCGGGGCGCGATTTCCGTGTCGTCGAGCGACTGGGCAATGTAGCGCCTCGCCCGCGGCGGACCGTCGCCGAGGTGAAAACCAAGGCGCTCTACGCGCAGTTCGGCATCGAAGGCCGAAAAGCGCTCGAGGCGGCGCTGATGCTCGATCCAGTTCTCGTCGACGAAGTACTCGATGTAGCGGCCGGGCTGCGCCGCGTCGCGGAACAAGCCCCACGACAGCGCCCCCTGGCGCAGACGGGCGCGCCGCGTGCGCTGCATCACGTCGACGAACTCGCGGGCACGCGCGGGATCGATCACGTACTCGACAGTCACCATCACCGGGCCGTCGTCGGCGTCGACATCCACCGGCGGGTCAGGCAAATTGGCCAACACCTGTGGCGTGTAGTCTGGGTCGGCACTCGTGCCCAGTGTCAGCTTGCGCAAAACCAGGAGCATCAGCACGCCCATGCCCGCCGCGGCGGCCACCGCCGTGGGCACACTCGTCCAGGTCGCCACCTGTCCCCACAACAACGAGCCCGCCGCTGCACCGCCCATCAGCGCCGTCTGGTAAATCGCCATGCCGCGAGCGCGCACCCAGTCGGGAAGCACCACCTGGGCCGAGATGGTGAGCGAGTTGGCCACCGAAATCCAGGCCACGCCAACCAGGGCCATGGCGGGCAGCGCGACCCACAGCTCGTGCACGTAGACGATCAGCAGCGAGAGCACCGCATGGACCATCGTGCCCACCCGCACGAACTGGTCGCGCGTGTAGCGCGCGCGCCAGCGCGGAAAGTAGAACGCCGCGACCACCGCGCCGCCACCGAGGCAGGCCAGCATCACGGTGAAGGTGGCGGGGCCGCCGCCATGCATGTCGCGCGCCACCAGCGGCAGCAGCGCAATCAGCGCGGTCGATTGCAGGAAGAACAGGAACACCCGCAGCAGCACCACCTTCAGGCGTGGTGACTGGCGCGCGAAGTTGACCCCGACGCGCATCGCGCCGACGAAGCGCTCGCCCGGCAGCGTGCTGGTACGTGGCTGCGACCGCCACGTCAGGATCAGCGCGAACGCGATCCCGGCCAGGCCGGCATTCAGCACGAAGACGAACGCTTCGTTGACGGCCGCGAGCAGCGCTCCTGCGAGCACAGGGCCGATCACGCGCGACAGGTTCATCGCGATGCCGTTCAGTGCAATCGCGGGCGACAGTTGTGCACGCGGGACGACCTCCGGCACGATGGCGGCGAACACCGGCCAGCGCATCGCCAGGCCCACGCCGTTCACGAACGTCAACGCGAGCAGCAGCGGCGCCGTCAGGGCATCGGCCAGCGAGAGCCCCGCCAGCACCAGCGCGGTAACGCTCACCCACAGCTGGGTCGCGGCGAAATAGCGTCGCCGGTCAAGGATGTCGGCCAGCGCCCCGCTGGGCACGCCGAGCAGGAACACCGGCAACGTCGACGCGGTCTGCACCAGCGCCACCATGACCGGGCTCGTCGTCAACTGCGTCATCAGCCATGCCGCCGCGACGTCGTTCATCCACATCGTGAGGTTGGCGGCCAGCCAGGCCAGCCACAGCATGCGGAAGGTGCGGCCATGCAGCGGCGACAGGGCCGGTGCGGCGGCAAGTGTGGCCATCAGTGCACGCATGGGAGGAACGGGGCGGCGAAGCGGCAGCGAATGTAGCGCGCCGCGGAGTGTCACCACTGCGCCGCCATGGACGCCTTGTGTGGGAGCGGCGTGAGCGACGCGGCGCCGGCGCGGATCGCCGCGCGGCGCGCCTCAGTCCTCTTCCTTGAACGCCTCTTCGCGCTTCCTCTGGATCGACGGCAGCATCACGATGACGATCATCGCGAGCGCGGCCAGCAACAAGCCGGCCGAGAGTGGCCGCGTCGCGAAGGTCGCCCAATCTCCGCGCGACAGCAACAGTGCGCGGCGTAGGTTCTCCTCCATCATCGGACCGAGGATGAACCCTAGCAGCAACGGCGCCGGCTCGCACCCGAGCTTGTAGAACAGGTAGCCGACGAGCGCGAACAGGGCGCCCATGTACACGTCGAACGGGTTGTTGTTCAGCGTGTACAGGCCGATGCAGCAAAACGC